>JAUNVD010000070.1 GCA_030537855.1 Tissierellia bacterium
AAATTTAGGCAAGAGGTCAGAGAATTTGCGGAAAATAAGCTTATGCCAAACTCTTTTGATTGGGACAGTAAAGGGCATTTTCCTTTAGATGAAATTAAAGAAATGGCAGAAAAAGGATGGTTAGGAATTCCATGGCCTAAAGAAGCTGAAGGTATGGGTAAAGATTTTCTTTCATATGCAGTTGCCTTAGAAGAAATTTCAAGAGCGGATGCTGGAGTTGGAGTATTTTTATCAGTCCATTCTTCTGCAGCAACATCTCCACTATATGATTGGGGTTCAGAAGAGTTAAAGAAGAAATATTTACCATTGTTAGCATCTGGTAAGAAACTTGGAGCTTTTGCATTAACTGAAAATGATGCAGGATCTGATGCTGGGGGTACAGAAACCACAGCAGTCTTGGATGGAGATGAATATGTAATCAATGGTGAAAAAATATATATTACCAATGCTCCTTTTGCAGATATTTACACTGTTTTTGCTGTAACGACTCCAGGAATTGGTACAAAGGGTATTTCAGCTTTTATCGTTGAAAAAGATACACCAGGATTTGAATTTAAAACAATATACAATAAGATGGGATTAAAATCATCTTCAACGGCACAATTAATATTTGATAATGTTAGAGTTCCTAAGGAAAATATGGTTGGACCTGAAGGAAAAGGTTTTAATATTGCTATGACCACACTAAATGGTGGTAGAATTGGTATTGCTTCACAATCTTTAGGTATTGCTCAAAGAGCTTTAGAAGAAGCTATTGAGCATGCAAAAAATAGATACCAATTTGGAGCACCTATTGGTGCGAACCAAGCTATTGCAAATAAAATTGCAGAGATGGCTACAAGGGTAAGGGCTGCAAGAGTTATGACCTATACAGCAGCTATGATGAAAGACGCTAAAGAAGACTTTCTACAAGCAGCAGCTATGGCAAAGCTCTTTGCATCTGAAACAGCAGGTTTTGTAGTAGATGAAGCTTTGCAAATACACGGTGGTTCAGGATATATTAAAGGTCTTCCTGTAGAAAGACTTTTCAGAGATGCAAGGGTAACAAGAATCTATGAAGGAACTTCAGAAGTTCAAAAAATAGTTATAGCTGGTTCTATCCTTGGAAAACTTGGTAAAAAATCCTCTCCTTCAAAAGGTCAAAAGAAGGAAGTTAGAAAGGTAACTGGAGATAGAAAATTAGTTATAATCGATGAAGGTAGTGTTGAAGAAAGAGTGGATCGATTAATTTCTGAAGTTGGCTTGGAAAACTTAAAGGGTGAGTCAGTAGATATTAACGGTCCAATTCCTGAAGCCAAGAGATTAGTAGCTTTTGGGCGAGGTGTTGAAGAAGTTTCTGATATGAAATTATTTGAAGATCTTGCGAATGTAACAGGTTCCGTTCTTTCATCCTCAAGACCAATTGCAGAAGAAAATCAATGGTTACCATTAAATAGATATCTAGGATTATCTGGACAGAAGTTTTCTGGAGACTTATATATAGGAGCTGGAATTTCCGGGCAAGTTCAACATTTATACGGAATCAAAGATGTTAAGACGATTATAGCGATAAATAATGATCCAAATGCTCCATTCTTCCAACAAGCAGATTATAGTATCGTTGGTGACTACAAGGAAGTAGTGAGAGTTTTACTGGAAAAATTATCTTAAGTGGGAGAATAGAATGGAAAATATTTTATTAAATAAGAAAGATGGCTATGCCATTGTAACAATAAATAGACCGAAAGCATTAAATGCCTTAAACTCTGCTACCCTTCTAGAGATTCAAGAAGTGGTAAAGGATATTGAAAAAGATGAAAATATAAAAGCTGTAATCTTAACTGGGAGTGGTGAAAAAGCATTTGTTGCAGGTGCAGACATTTCTGAGATGGCTGATTTAAACACAGTGGAAGCATATGAATTTGGAAAGAGAGGACAAGAAACATTCTCTCTCATTGAAAATAGTAAAAAATTCTATATTGCTGCTGTAAACGGCTTTGCTCTAGGTGGAGGTTGTGAAATCTCCTTGTCATGTGATATGAGACTTGCATCTAACAATGCTAAATTTGGTATTCCTGAAGTAACATTAGGTGTTATACCTGGATTTGGGGGAACTCAAAGACTTCCTAAGATTGTTGGTCTTGGAAGAGCTAAGGAAATGTTAGCTACAGGTAATATGATAGAAGCTGAAAAAGCTGAAAGATGGGGACTAGTAAATGATGTTTACACTCAAGAAGATCTTCTAGATGAAGCTGAGAAAATTGCTAAAAAGGTGGCGAAAAATTCATCTTATGCAATATCTGGAGGACTTGAAGCTATGAACCAAGCAACACAAATAAAGCTAGAAGATGGCTTGGAATTAGAAGCATTAGTTTTTGCGAAAGCTTTTTCATATCCTGACCAAGAAGAAGGGATGAAAGCTTTTTTGGAAAAAAGACAAGCAAAATTTAAATAAATTTTAAATAAGGAAAGGTGTAAAAATGAATAATAGAGACGTAGTAGTTGTAAGTTATGCTAGAACACCATTTGGTAAATTAGGGGGAACCTTAAAATCCTTAAAAGCTGTGGATTTAGGGGGACATGCAATAAAATCTGCTCTAGAAAAAATAGATTTAGATCCAAAGAAAGTCGATTATGCATTTATGGGCCAAGTATTACAAGCTGGTGCAGGTCAACAACCTGCTAGACAAGCTACCATAAAGGCTGGTCTTGATTGGGAAACTCCAGCGCTCTTAGTCAATAAGGTATGCTCTTCTGGCATTATAGCTATTCAACAAGGGATGATGAGAATTAAACTTGGTATGAGTGATGTAGTAGTAGCTGGTGGTATGGAATCTATGAGTAATGCTCCTTATGCTTTAAAGGATATGAGATTTGGAGCTAGAATGTCTGATAAAACAGTGAAAGATTTAATGGTTCATGATGGATTATGGTGCCCATTTTATGATAGACATATGGCAGTTCATGGTTCAGAAGTTGCTGAAGAATATGAGATTACAAGGGAAGAGCAAGATAAGCTTGCTTTAAGATCTCAACAGTTAGCTATTAAGGCTATGGAAGAAGGAAAATTAAAAGGCCAAATCTCTCCAGTAGAAATTAAAGACAGGAAAGGGAGAGTAACTCTTGTAGAAAACGATGAAGCTCCAAGAGCAGATGTATCTCTTGAAGCTATGTCTAAATTACCTCCAGTGTTTACAAAAGAAGGTTCTGTTACAGCAGGAAATGCACCAGGAGTTAATGACGGAGCAGCAGCATTAGTTCTTATGTCAAGAGAAAAAGCGGAAGAATTAGGTGTAGAGATTCTTGCAACTTTAGTAGACTATGCAGAAGTTTCACAAGAAGCTAAATATATAGCTACAGTACCAGGTCTTTCTACGAAGAAGTTACTTGAAAAGAACAATATGACAGTAGAAGATATCGATTACTTTGAAATTAATGAAGCTTTTGCAGCAGTACCTCTAGTAAGCCAAAAGATTGCAGGTTATGACTTAGAAAAAGTAAATGTTCTTGGAGGTGCAGTAGCATTTGGTCACCCAATTGGAGCAACAGGAGCTAGAATTGTAATGACTTTAATTGAAGTTTTAAAACAAAGAAATGGCAAATATGGTGTAGCAGCTATTTGTTCAGGTGCTGCACAAGGTGATGCCCTTCTTGTAAAAGTCGACTAATTGAATAAATAAGTGTGGAATAATATAGAAATAAACTAAATGGAGGGAAAAAATGGAAATTAAAAAGGTATTAGTCATTGGTGCAGGACAAATGGGTGGAGGAATTGCTCAAGTTTTCGCTCAAGAAGGATATGAAGTGTTATTTAATGACGCTTTTGAGGAAGCTATTTCAAAGAGAATAGATTTTATTGAAGGACTTTTGACAAAAGCTGTTACAAAAGAAAAAATAACAGAAGAAGAGAAGAAAAATACTTTAGCCAACCTTAAGCCTTGTACAGACTTAAAAGAAGCTGGAGATGTTGATTTAGTTGTTGAAGCAATCGTTGAAAATGTAGAAATTAAAGCTTCTGTTATTAAAGAATTAAACGACATCTTAAGAGACGATGTGATATTTGCAACAAATACTTCGTCCCTACCAATTACTGAACTTGCATCTTACTACAAGAAGCCAGAAAACTATATTGGGATGCATTTCTTTAATCCAGTACCTGTAATGACTTTAGTTGAAATTATAAGGGGAATTGCAACTTCTGATGAAACCTATCAAGCAATTCACGATTTAACATTTAAGATTAACAAATTCCCAGTTATGGTAAATGATGTTCCAGGTTTCGTATCAAATCGAGTTCTTCAAGTTATGATTAACGAAGCAATTAGCTGTGTGGAACACGGGGTAGCTACTGTTGAAGGAATTGACGAAGTGATGAAACGTGGAATGAATCATCCAATGGGACCTTTAGAATTAGCAGACTTTATAGGGCTTGATACTGTACTTTCAATCTTAGAAGTAATGTATGAAGGATACGGAAATCCTAAATACGCTCCATCACCTTTATTGAGATCCTATGTAAAAGCAGGTTGGCTAGGAAGAAAGTCTGGTAAAGGTTTTTACGACTATAGTAAATAATATAAAATGAATAAGATTAAATGAGAAAAGAAATTTATGAAATACAGGAATTAAAGGTTGGAGGTAGATATGGACTATACAAAATTATATCAAGAAAAATTAACAGATCCTAAAAATATAGCAGAACAAATTCAAGATAACTGGATATGTGGTATGGACATTGCAGCGGCGATACCAACAGCTCTAGCTAATGTGATTGCAGAAGCGGCGAAGGAAAATAAATTCAAACATGTGACGATGCATACTTTGTTGGATATTACCAAATTGGATTTTCTAAGGGAAGGATATGAAGACAACATTAGGGCAACTAGCTGGTTTTCAGGTGGTAGTTTAAGAAAAGCTGTAAACGAAGGTAGAGCTGATTTGATGCCAGGATACTTTAGGGATTGGCCGAAGTTAATTGAAGACAAATTAGAATTTGATGCAATCTTTCTACATGTTTCTCCCATGGATAAACATGGATATTTCTCAATGTCCTTGGCAGGATCAGTTTCCCAAGCTCTTTTGAATAAAACTAAGAGAATTTATCTTCAAGTAAATGAAAAGATGCCAAGAGCACTAACCTCTCCATTGATTCATATATCAAATGTAGATGGTTTATGTGAAATCACTGAAGATTTACCAATCTTCCCACCTTCTGAATTAGATGAGAATAGTAAAATTATTGGTAAATATATTGCAGATCTTATACCAGATGGAGCTACGATTCAATTAGGAATAGGGGCTATTCCTGAAGCAGTTGGATATGCTTTATTAGATAAAAAAGACTTAGGAATTCATACAGAACTTCTTACAGATGCTATGATTGAACTTATAGAAGCTGGGGTTGTAACAAATATGAAAAAGCCAATTCATAAGGGAAAAACAGTTGCTACTTTAGCCTTTGGTTCCCAAAGAATGTATGACTTTATTGACGACAATCGAGCTTTTGAGCTTCATACTGTAGATTATGTAAATGACCCAGCTGTTATAGCACAACATCCAAATTTCATTTCTATCAATGGAGCATTGGAAGTAGACTTTTTCGGCCAAGTGGCTGCAGAATCCTTAGGAACACAACATGTTTCAGGTACAGGTGGACAATCAGACTATGTTCGAGGAGCTATTATGTCTGATGGAGGAAAGAGTTTTATAGCACTTCCTTCAACAGCAGCAGGAGGAAAGGTAAGTAGAATTAAACCTACACTTTCGGAAGGAGCGGTAATATCCACTCATAAAAATGACACAGACTATATCGTAACAGAATATGGAGCAGTACAATTACGAGGAAAGACACTTAGAGAAAGAACAGAAGCATTAATTTCCATTGCACATCCAGACTTTAGAGAAGAATTAACAGAAGAAGCTAAGAAAAGAAATATATTATAAGAAGAATAACAGAGTAAACCCTAGACAAAAAAGGGTTTACTCTGATTTTTTGTTAACCACAAAAGGGTACAGATAATGTCAACAAGTCAAAACTCCTTTATCCTCCTTTTGATCCCACTATTCACATAAAGATGGAAACACAATATCGAGAATAATATCAAAGGTAGTCTTTTATTCATGTGTATGGAAGCTTACGACTAATATAAATAAAGTAAAGAAGTTGGAATATAGGTTCTAGGATT
>JAUNVD010000071.1 GCA_030537855.1 Tissierellia bacterium
TTTCCCACATTTACAACATTTCATTTTTTACTCTCCTAAAAAAAGACCCCTTAGGCTTATTGAATTAGGGATTATAGAAAACGAATGAGATGAGTCTTTAAGTGGCAATATCAATAGAGGCTATGAGTTTATATGCTCATAGCCTTTCTTATTATATATCTTTAATCGAAGATTTAATATGTTTTTTCTTCTTCTGTTAAATTGTATTTATTAAAAAGTAGCTCATCTATTTCATTGATGGTTTTAGTCCAATTTATATTACAGCCGTTTGTAAAATCTTAAAGAGGTGCAAATCTAAATGTCCTAGATGTTGAATCTTAGCATGGATTAGCTAAATAATGTAGATACAGCAAAAGTTACTTTTAAAATAAATATAGTGGTCTACTTTAAAATTTATTGAGTAGGTAGAAAATTTTTATATATTTTTATTCCATCGCTTGAACATTCTTCTCGATGAACTCGATTTCTTCTTGGTTAAGACCATATTTTTTATAGAGCTGCTTATCGATCTCAGCAATAGATTTTGACCAGTCAATATCAGAAAATTTTGTAAAATCTTGAAGCGGAACATTCGCCCAAGTTGGTTTATTATTATCTTGCGTTACTTTAAGACTTCCTAATAAAACTCTGCACATTTTAGTTTTGATGTATCGTAGAGCAGATTCCGCTTCATCAAATGTGTTGAACTCTCCGAAAGTTATAAAGCTTTGGGTAACCCCCATTAGGGGTTCCCCGATTAGGGGCGTGCTCAAAGTTTCTCCAATTGCACCAGAGCCATTTGATTTGGGAACTAGTACCTTATATTTATAAGTATTAGGGTGATTTTGAATGTATTTGGAAGGAATATACTTCCAAATACGTTTGTTATTAATCAATCCCAAAATTTTCAAATCAGTTTCAGATTGAGGCGCATCTGTAAACACATCTAATTGCTGAAAAATAGCTGTAGTTAGTCTACGTTCACGTCCATTGCTACCTACAATCAAACGAGCTTTTGGATAATCTAAATAAAGTTTATCAAGATCAAATTTTTGTTGTAGGTATATATCATTCATCCATGAAATAAATTCTTTACTTGCCTTCACTTTCTTAACAATGGAATTTAATTCTGGAAAGGATGTATATGTTCCAATTGCACCGAAATTTGTTTGTTCGTCTCGGATAGTAACAGCTATTCCTCCTTTAAATCCTGTTCCAGGAAAAATTTTGCTAGCTAAGGGTTCATATAGCGGAACAGTAAGATGTGGATCATTTAGCATTTTTTTATTCCATGATTTAGAAGTCTTTCCCGCATTAAACAAGAATCTCCCAGGCGAAATAAAACATGTTAATGGAGATAGATTAAAACCAATTTCCATAAACTCGGGATATATTTGACGATCACTAGTCCCACACAATGTTTTCTGATATGGTGGATTTCCAACAACTGCTCCAAACTTCACTTTTTTATCACCCGCCTTTATTTTTTCATCTAATTTAATTTTGCTAAATGTTCTATTTTGTTCCAATACATCTTTAATTTTTTTATAGTCAATATAACTATCTTCACCTTTGATTTCAAGTAAATCATAAGCATTAAATTTAGTAGCTATATTTTCTATGTTTAAATCAAGAATTTCATAAAACTTTCTTGTAAACTCATAAGCTATAGATGATGTTGGAATTGAATAGATAAGGTCTTTAATCTCATCATGTGAAATTCCAAATCCTCTTCTTAGTCTATTGTAAATAGCTACAGCATATTCACCAGATTTACATCCTAAATCTAAAAACTTTTCCTTATTTTGCAGAATTTCTTGTATTCCATCTTTTGGAAGTAGATTTATCATATCTTTGCATACTTTTGCCGGTGTAACTATTTCTGATTCGCTCATCCTATCAAATTTTTTTATTGATGTCATGGCTCTTTCAATTGGAGTCAGTGTTTCATCGTTTGCTAGCATAGATATGTTTTGAATTTTGTAATCTAATCTAGATCGTTTGAAGGGATCCATATACTCAGAAACTTTTTCTAGTATGTCTTTATCTAAATATAAATTTTTAGCGAGTCTAGTATTGTCTTCTGAACCTATTGTTTTTAAAATATCATCTAAAGAAGATACCTCATTTTTAGTTAAGAATGAATAGAATAGAATTCTTTGATAATAGGTTTTTATTTGATTTTCTAATTTTTTAACCTCCTTATCAGTTTTCGAATCACTATAATCTTTAATAACTTTTTCTTTATTGGACGTATTTTTGTCGTCGCCAGGTGTATCTACTTCAAGATCTTCTCCTTCTCCTTCAATTGGGTTAATGATAAGACCTTGTTTTGAATTAAATTCTCCCTGTCTTTCGATTACTTCTCTAATGCTTCCATCATCTAGAAGAGATAGATCGACTGGTATTTCTAAAACTTCTTCAGATACACTTCTCTTATTATTATACTCACTAATTGCATCCAATATATTAGTAGCCGTAACCTTTTTTATTTTATTGTGATTCATTGTTATGATAGGAGATATGCGGATTTCTTCTTCAAGTCTCTCTCTCAGCTTACTATTTCCATTTTTTTCAGTATTTACATTATAAATTAAAGATTTCTGTTCTTGCATCTTAAAAAGCCTATTGGGGTCGAAATCAACCAAAAGAGTTTGAGGTTTTAAATTTTCTTTTATAATTCCATTTTTACTCGTAAATGTTCTAGTATATTGATTTTGCAACCTAAATATAGATTGATCATATTCTTGGGGTGAGGCTGTATCTTTGAAATAAAGCATGGTATCCCACTGTTCAACCGTAGATCCAGTAAGCATTCTATTAACTGTCAATGTTATGGTCTTTTTGTTTTTATTTTCAAATTCTTTAATCTTATTTTTTATAACATTTGGACTTTTGTATAGTTTAGATGCTTCTAATCCTGAAATATTTACTATCTCATAGGTATTTAAGTTTTTGAAAATTATCTTATTATTTTTAATGAGTTCTTCCATAGCATCACAAGAAGCACAATAAGGCAATACCATAACCATGTGTCTGCACATTTTACCTTCTTTGATTTTATCATAGTCCAAAAAACCTAAAAGATTATCATCTTCCTTAGTACCATCTATTACTTGAAGCAAATCTAAAATCTCTTTTTGATTAATAAATTGCTTGTGTGAATTATATTTTTTATCAAAGGTAATGGATCTAGGCTCGAAAAGCTTAGAAAAAGCAAAGCTAACTCCACTTTTCTTTAGTTCCTCCATCTTTTTACGTGAAGATTTATTAGGGTTAAAGGCAAATCTTACCATTTGTGGAAATCCATAATATGGATTTTCCCATTCATTAGTTTCATCTTTGTGGAGATTTTCCTCATCCCATTTTTTCTGTTCTTTCACTATATCTGAAAACTGAACGAAGGAAATAATGTCTTCTTTTTCAAATTCACTGCCCATAAGGATACGATATGGGGTTCCAGATAAATGAAGCCTAATTTTGGCATTTATTTTTTTAATGTCTTCATCTGCTGATTTTAGATCTATAGCATCATCGTTTAATTTATTTATATTTTTTTCATCTTTTAAATCATAACCAGCATTTTTTATTATTCTTCCAAAAGATTCTGCTCTTGCGCCGAAGTGAGTTTCATCGACAATTAACAGGTCTATTTGTGTATTAAAAAGCGTTCTATGTTTTTCTTTAATACTTTCTCCTTGCAAATCTTGCAAAGTTAAAAATAATACAACTTTCTTATTTCGTGAGAAAGAATCATTTATTGAGTTAGCGTTTCTTAATAAGTCTTCACTATCTAAAAATTCATATTCTTTGAAATTTCCAGCACTTTCTACTGTTTTTTTCCATTCATCTTTAACATCAGCTTTAGCTGAAAGCACAAGCACTAATTTTGCTTTCATTTCTAGCGCACAACATAATGATGTAAATGATTTACCAAATCGCATTACTGCATACATCAATAAATTTTTTCTTCCAGTACTTATAGCCTTTACAAAATTATTAACTACATATCTTTGATTAGGTCTTAATTCCCAATCATCGCCTCTTTTAAAGTGATATATTTGTGGCAATTTATTAGATGAAGTATAGTAATCATATTTTCCTGTATTATTATCAAAGTTCATTTTTATATCTTTTATGGCATCATCTATATCAGTTACTTCGGTATTCTTAAAGAACTCTCTACTGTAATAAATTTCATCCTCTAAATCGCCAGGGACTAATCTTATTTTATGTAGATCTTTTTCTAGGTACTGATGGATAGAATAGTCACGAAAATAGTTTTCTTCGTCAATCAAAGCTTTGTTTTCATATTGTTTTTCAAGCTCAGGGAATAATTTTTTCCATTCATTTAATCTTTGGGAAACGGGTCTATAAGTATCACCGATTTTTAAATAGTTGGGTATTGTATTTGTTTTAAAAGCATAAATATATGGATCTACTCTACCTACTATAAGTTCATCAAGAACATCTATTGATTCAAGTTTGGATTTATTCATTCTTCTTATCTCCATTTATTAAGTCTCTAAATACAACTATCTTTTTTGCTCGCCAATCTTTTATTAAGCAAAACTCATATTCATCAATGTCTTCTTTCCCTTCTAAATCAAAAAAGCTCATCTGCTCAATCACCTCTTTTGCCTTTTTATATGGGATAGTATATGTTAGTCCATCCATTTGCCAAAGATTCCAAGAAATGATTTTAGCAATCCTTATTAATTCCTTATTGGTGGGCTCTCTGTTTAATCTCTCTTTCATATAATCACAATAGGACGCTAGAAGATTTTCTCTAGCTAACAGTAAACTATCTCCTTGAAACTCAAATCCGTACACACTTTGAAATGCTCTTTCTGACCATTTAAGCCACTCTTTTTCTGTTTCCGTATTCTCATAAACTATTCTCATTTTTCTATCCAAAAGACCTATTCTATCGAATAAATCTATTGAAGCTCCTGTAACAGCATCATATCTACTGACTAAATAGGGAGCTTCCCCACATGTGATTTCAAGTCTTCTTTCATCTACATATTTTTTCCATGTTTTATTCTTATTGTTTGGAAATTTAATTTTATCAGAGTTTGATTCCCAAGATTTATTTTTTTCTATATTAAAAACATTATCTCTTTCAAACCATAATTTATCGATGAGATTATTTTGTTTATTACAAATCCAACTAGGTGTGAAAACTTCCGCTTTGTTTTTAGTTCTATTCCCTTGATTTTCTCTTGTCTTTAATATTCTAGGCTTAATGATATTTGAATGATTTCCTGTAATCAGTTCAATTGAGATCGGGTAGTGTGAATTATATGCCTCTCCTAAGTATTCATAATCTTCTGTTCCCCAAATAATATTTCTATTTGTTGTCCTATCGAGAATTAATATTTTTAAAATTTCTTTATTCCACTTATTCTCATCTACATCTATAGTAAAAGCCATTCAATCACCACCTTTATAAAAATTTCAACTCCATAATTACTTTTAATCAATCCTATATTCTAATACTTCTGATATATCACATTTAAAATACTTACAAATTCTACCCAGTATTTCCATACTCACATTTTCATCTCGTCCCATTTTTGCGATGGTACGAGGTGTTGTGCCTATTGCTTTTTGTAAGTCTAATTTATTCATTTTTTCATCGATTAATTTTTTCCATAATTTATCATAAGAAAATCCCATATCGCACCTCTATATATTTCACTTTGTATAGATTTTCTATAATATTATACCAAATTTTAAAACTTAATACCACCTACTTTCTTAAGACGGAACATTTCCGTCTTTTTTTCTAATCAAATGCATCGTTTTTGTCTTAGAGCTATTAGAGAGATTTTGATTACTCAAAACCGACTAAAATGTCCTGTACTAAGTAGGGGAGAAAAAACACCTAACAAGACGATCAAAAATGTCCTAGGACTAGTAGAAAGAGATATTGATTACTCAAAACTGACTAAAATGTCCTGTACTAAGTAAGGGGAAAAAACCTAACAAGACTATCAAAAATGTCCTAGGGCTAGTAGGAGGATCTTTTTCTTTCCCTGTGATTTAAAAAGGGCTACTTAAAATATCTTTGAATATCCTAATTGAGGAAAAAAACAATTCTAATGCAATCCTTTTATTTTGTTTTAAATAGAGGGTTCGAATGAAGAAGTTTTTTCGCTTATAGACAGAGGAGAAATTTT
>JAUNVD010000072.1:0-2614 GCA_030537855.1 Tissierellia bacterium
ATTCGTTTTATCAATAGAGATAAAGATCTGCTTCTCTTCTTCTTTGCTGTAGATTTCTATTATTCTACTAAGATCTGGTCTTGACATAGAATCGAATAAAGGAGAATCATGAGCAATCGCAGGAAGCACGGTTGTATTTAAAATAGCAATGTCATAAATAATTAAACCTCTATTATTAGTTCCTGTTCCATCGTCTTTTGGGGTTTCAAAATTATAACTATCATATTTTTTTATAGTTAATTTTGGAGCATTATACTCGTCATGAGTTACAAAATCACTGATTTTTTCCATTTCTTTATTTATAGCTTCTTCTATTCTATTTAGGACAGACTTCATTTGTACCTCATAACGTGCCTTTGCACGTCTTTTTTCTTCTTGAAGCTGGTTTCTTGTCTCAAATGCAACATTTTCATCTTGAAGCTTGTTAATTTCACGATCGATTGTAGTGTAAGCTTCTAGAAACTCATTTGTAAAGAATTGTGAAGGCTGAATAGAGTCAATATCTTTTAGCAAAATCTTTTCTTGACGTTTAAGTGGTTTAATAGCTTCTATAACATTTGCAATTGCCATATCTAATTCTTCTTTTAATATGACTTGTATTTTATTATGGAATCTTTCTATTTCAATTATTCTTTTTAAATTAACATTCGGAAAGAATTCTTGTAGACCATTAAGGTCAGCTTCTGTAGGATAAATTCCTTGTTGCACATTTAGATTTAATAGATGAAGCTCATCCTCGTAACTTCGGATTACTCTCCTCAAATCTTGAACTTGTCTTTCTAAATCATTACGACGATTAACTGCTTCTACATCTTTTTCATTAACAGTTTTGGTATCTGAGTTTATTAGATCGATTTTTTTACGTTTTAATGAAGCGATAGCCTGAATATTTTCTTCATATTTTTTCATTCCATCAACAGCCGTGGGAATAAATTGATAACGCCTTGCTGCTTTAAACGCTTTTATTTTTTCATCTGCATTTTTCAATTGTTCTTCAAATACTAGAATGGAAGAATATAAATTAAATAGCGTTACTAAAATATGAATGGCATCTTTTTGTGATTCTGAACCACCTCTTACCTGAAGTGGTCTTTGCTCATTAAAATTATTTTTACCGTATATCGACTTAATGTATTTCTAAATTGAATTCCTGGTAAATCCATTCCATATTTTTGAGCTAACCATCTTGTAAATTCACTTAAATCAATAAAGTCAAGGACGTTATATTTTTCATCGCAACGTGCCACAACGTTATCAGATGTATTTCTAGCAAAGTAATAGTCACGGTTTTCAAAGGTATATTTAAAAAAGATTGTGTGGTCACCAAGTTGGGAAACAGCATCATTTTTTTTATAGGTGTTACCCCCAAATACGAAATCAATAATTAACAACATTGTAGATTTACCTATTGAACCAGCTTTACCTGAAATGCTTCCCAGTATAACATTTAATCCCCTATTAAAAATTATAGCTGGTCTTTTATTCCCAGATTCTTTGAATAAATCGCATCTTATTTCTTTTAGCATAAAACAAGTCTCCCTTCATGATCCAAGGTAATTTTGTTTAAAGCATAAAGACAGTCTAGTGCATCTATAAAAATTAAAATATCTTTATTATAATTGTGCACTTCAAAGAATAGTTCTTTTGGTGTCTTTGGCTCCCTTAATGCGCTTAATATAGGTGCAAATAAAGGGAAAACGCTCTCGTTATATGAAAATAGTTTATTCGGTAGTAGCATTAAATACCTCACAGGATTGGATAAAATAAGAAATTATAATGTAGCAATAGCGAATATCTTGTTTAGTTATCTGATTTACTTTCTCAGCTAAAGATTGATAAATAAGATCTTTTGACATTTTATTATTTTGTAATTTCCTATATGAAGCTTTTATTTGAGCACGAAGAAGATCATCATCAAAATATTTTGTTTTTACAGCTTCTTTCATAGTGTCATCTATGAATTTATAAAATTTAGTCACATTGTCAATAACATCCGTATATAAAAAATAATCACTCTTTGGATCGATTTTTTGTTCTACAAATACTGGATGATAATTCAAATCTTCAAAATCATTGTAGTTTGCTTTTTTCAAATTCTCAATGACTTTTCTTATACCGTGTTCTATATCAACTGTATTTAATATTTGCCTTGAGTCATTTGTTTGTGATTGTAAGGCTTTTATTTTTTTTAATTTTGTTTCATCTTTTTTGGTATGTTTTAAAGAATATGAATAAAAACAATCATGACAGAAAGCCAATAGATTATTATAAGTGCTCTTATTTCCAGATATATTTATTATTTCATAATTATCTGTACTTTGATTCTCCGAGGTTACAGTAAGAAGATGATTCCCACAGTTGAGATTTGAGCAAGTGTGCTTACAATCCTCTAATAGTTTTGGACCATATTTTATTTTTGCCTTATTTGAGAAAATAGTTGCTTTTTTTAATTCTCTATCTTTTTCAAGATCAGGATTTACAATGTATTCAATAGATAGTTTTAGCAAATCAAAAAGTTCTTCAGCTACATTATTTTCATCAACATCAATGTTAGTAAAAGGTGTAATGGCCTTTGCTAAAGATAGTCTATTAACCTCACCTACATCTGTGGCAT
>JAUNVD010000072.1:2624-6027 GCA_030537855.1 Tissierellia bacterium
TGGCATAATCATCATGGTTAATCGAATCTGTAAAGTTTTGGCGAGTGAGTCTACTAAGCATATTTTTAGCTAGCTTTTTTGAGAGACCTCGCGTATAAAATTTTCTTAAAGATCCATCCTTGTATTTTTCATCAGAGGATGGATCTTTTTTTGTGTACCATTCATCTTCAGGAATATCACAAATTCTTTGTATGAGATCTCTCATAAAATCAGGGACGTTCCCATCTTTCATCATATATGGATGGATTGCATGAACTAAGTCTACAAAGAGCACTATTACACCTCCTTATTTTTTGTCCTATTTGTCCTAAGCTTTCCTAAACTGTCTAATTTTAGATAGGGGCATTTTGTATTATTAAGATAATCAATCCGAGATATGATTATTTAAATATATCATAACAAATTATTAAAATTATTACAATCTCAAATTGGCATTTACCAATCTTGGATTGAGAAATCTTGTAGTTTAATCTTGAAAACTACAAGTTTCGTTGATGAATGCACTATCTGATCAATAGTGGCTCACATTTTTTAACGAATAACTAAATACTAATGACCTAACGATGAGCAGAGCGGTCACATGTCCGAACGGAGGAATCCAATGGCTTGTGAAGTTTTAGCATGCTCAATTAATTATGTCATATTTCCTCCGTTCGAAATAAAGAAAACGGAGAAAAAAGATGACAACAGACGAAAAAAGATTATTAGAAACAGAAGTAACAGAAGAAGCGATTAGAGAATTAAACCTTGATAGAAGCAAGATAAAAAGAGTTCTAAGAGGAAGTAGATACAAGACTTTCTACTATGAGGAAGTTGACTCTGACCTATATTTCGAAATCAAAAGACCAGACTGGCGTTACGAGAAAAGAGCGACAAGACTTGCCAAAGATATTAGAGACGGAAAACTGAAACTTCTCTATATAGATGAAGAAAGAGTAGACGATGACAGCAATGAAAAAGCTCCCTTTGATATTCCTTCTGACATCGATATTGAACAAGAAGCTATGGATCATTTAAGAGATGAAGCCATAAAAGAAGCTTTAAACAAGCTAAGTGAAAAGGAAAGAGCACTCATCCATCTCTTGTTTTTTGAAGATTACACGGAAAGAGAAGCAGCAAGTAAAATCGGCATTTCTCAAAAGACGGTCAATAACAGAAAAAAGAAAATCCTAGAAAAATTAAAAAAAGACCTAAAAGATTACTCAGATGCCTTCTAAATGTCCTGTACCTAGTAAGGGGAGAAATTAACCCTAAAAAAAGTTACTCAAGATAGTAAAAAATGTCCTGTACTAAGTAGAGAGGAGATTTCTCTCCAACACTAGAGAAAGGAGGAAACTTCTATGGAATTAAATTCAAAAGAAGAAATAGCAACTGGTCTTTATGCAATTTCTATCGTGGCAAAAAAGTATGCAAAAGAATTATTAAAAAAGAAAGGAGACGAAGATGGAAGAGTTGAAAAAGAAGCTACAAGAAGCACTTGCGATTGTGGAAAAAATGGAAAATGCAAAGCAAATTAATGGACAGATGACGATCAAAGAGGCCAAGGAAGAAAAGGCTTTAAGTCTTGAAGAAGTAAGAAAAATTCTAGCCGATAAATCAAGGCTTGGTTTTACAGCAGAGATTCGAGAACTACTTCAAAAACATGGAGCGAAAAAACTATCTGAAATTGAACCGAGTAAATATAAAGCGTTACTTGACGATGTGGAGAAACTCCAATGAGCCACGCTGTACTATCACCCAGTAGTTCTTCGAGATGGCTAAACTGTCCGCCCAGTGTGAGGCTCTGTGAAGAGTTTGAGGATGAGGTTAGCACCTATGCCCTTGAGGGAACGGCAGCACACAGTCTTTGTGAATATCGACTAAAAAAAGCACTAGGTAGAGAGGTTACAAATCCCATCCAAGATTTGAGTTTCTACAATGAGGAGATGGAAGAATGTGCTGAATACTACACCACTTATGTGATGGAGATTATAGGAAAGTATAAAAAGCCTATTGTTCTCATCGAAGAAAGGCTTGACCTTTCGAGCTATGTGAAGAACTCTTTTGGAACGGCTGATGCCCTTGTTCTAGGAGATAAGGACTTACACATTATGGATTATAAACATGGGCAAGGTGTGGTGGTCAGTGCTTTTGACAATCCTCAATTAAAGCTTTACGGACTAGGAGCATTGCATCTATTCGACGACATCTACGATATTGAAAAAGTACATCTTCATATCGTCCAGCCAAGGAGAGAAAACATCTCTGAGTTTGAAATCACGAAAGAAGAACTCTACCAATGGGCAGAGGAAGAACTAAGACCAAAAGCAGAATTAGCCTTTCAAGGCGAAGGAGAATTTAGTTGTGGAGACTGGTGCAGATTCTGTAAAGCAAAGAACAAATGCAGAAAACGATCAGAAATGGCATTAGAAATCGCACGAGAAGAATTTAAACTCCCGCCACTCTTATCTGAAGAAGAGATGGAAGATGCACTCTTAATCTTAGATGGCCTAGAAAGTTGGATCAAAGACATCAAAGAATATGCTCTTAAGAAAGCGCTAGAAGGTCATAAGTGGAAAGGCTACAAATTAGTCGAAGGAAGAGCAAACAGAAGATATATCAATGAAGAAAAGATAGCCAAACTTGTTAAGAAACTCGGTTACGAACCCTATGAACAAAAACTAAAAGGCATCACAGCGATGAGTAAGATGCTAGGTAAAAAAGAATTTGAAGAAAAGCTAGGATCTTTCTTAGAAAGACCTAGAGGAAAACCAACTCTTGTACCAAGAAGTGACAAGAGAGAAGAAATGGAAACAGTAAAAGATGAATTTGGAGGGAAAAATTATGATTAATAAAACAAAAGTAGTAACAGGAACAGTAAGACTAAGTTATGCCAATGTGTGGGAACCAAAGTCTATCAATGGTGGTAAAGAGAAATATTCCGTATCGGTCATCATTCCAAAGAGTGATCAAAAAACCATTGAGAAAATTGAAAAAGCCATCGATGCGGCTATTGAAGAGGGGATTGGCAAATTTGGAGGAAAGAAACCAAATAAAAAGACCATCAAACTCCCTCTTCGTGATGGAGATGAAGAAAAGGATGATGATGCATATAAAGATGCGTACTTCGTCAATGCGAACTCCATGACAGCACCTCAAATTGTCGATAAAAATGTCGAGCCAATTCTTGACCGAAGTGAAGTATACAGTGGCGTCTATGCAAGAGTATCTCTTAGCTTTTATGCCTTTAATGTTAATGGCAATAAGGGTGTGGCTTGTGGTCTTGGTAATATTCAAAAAGTGAAAGATGGAGAACCCCTTGGTGGAAGAACCAATGCAGCAGATGAGTTTGAGTCCCTTGATGAAGATGATGACTTTTTAGCGTAGGAGGATAATATGGAAAAAATATTTCTTCTAATATACA
>JAUNVD010000073.1:0-1696 GCA_030537855.1 Tissierellia bacterium
ATGAGTATATGGAAAACGATACGCAAGGGCTTTTGAACGATGAATTTGACTACGCTATTGATAACTTGAAGGAACAAGGGCTACTAAAAGAGGATAAGACGGAAACGGATCGAGATGACTTGATAAATATTGTCGGAAACTTGGTGAAAGAGCCTGAAATGGTAGAAATTCGAGATAATAAAAATGAATCTCTTCAAGTGGCGAATTTTACGATTGTTTCAAATGATGAAAACGGAAAAAAGAACTATCACAGATGCTCTGCTTATGCGGACAAGTCGAAAGACGTCGAGAACTACAAGCAAGGTGACTTTGTGAAGATCTTTGGACAAGCAAAAACGACAATAGGTGATGATGGAAAAGAATATACCAATATAAGGATACTATCATCTAAGCTCTTAAAAGCTAAAGAACAATCAAAAGATAAGTTAGAAAAGAAGGAATCTATACTCGGTGCGATGAAGAGATTCAAGGAAGAAGGGAAAGAAAAATCAGGTGGAAAATCAGACAAATCAAGAGGAAATGAAAGGTAATTATGACGGTGCGGTCTTCGGACTGCACCGTCTTTTTTGCGTTTGGGAATAAAACCGATTTATGGTATAATGATATTAATTAGCTTCACAAACACAGAAAAAGGAGATAAAATAATGAAGGTTACTTATAACGGACTGTGGAAGATACTTATCGATAAAAATATGAATAAAAAAGATCTAAGTGAAAAGGTTGGACTTGCACCTGCAACCATTTCTAAAATGGGAAAAGGTGAATTTGTGTCCATGGATGTACTGTATAGGATTGGTCAAGCATTGGATGTTGATTTTGGAGATATGGTTTCGATGAAGGTTGATCAGGAGGATAAATAAATGATTGGCAATAAGCTACAAGAAAACGAAAATATTAAGCCGAATAGCCTTGAAATGAAGAAATTAAAAGAGGTATTTCCTCAATATTTTAATAATAAAGGTGAGTTTGAGCTAGATAGATTTAAAGAGTTTTTAAATCTAGAAGCAGTTGATATTTCTAAAGAAGGCTACGAATTAGAATTCTTAGGTAAGTCCTATGCTAAATATTTAAGCTCGTTGGAAACAGAGACATTTATCTCTCCTGATGTAGACCATAATTCCAAAGAGGAAAACAAACAGAGTGAAAATCTATATATCATTGGAGATAACATAGATGCCTTAAAACACCTTTTAAGCTCTTATGCTGGAAAGATAAAGTGTATTTATATCGATCCGCCCTATAATACAGGTTCTGACGGATTTGTTTATCCTGATAACTTCCAATTTAAAGCAGGAGAGTTGTCTAAAAAAATAGGCATAACAGAAGATGAAGCTCAAAGAATTCTTGACTTAGCAGGTAAGAGCACACATTCTGCTTGGCTTACTTTCATGTACCCAAGACTTGTATTAGCAAGAGATTTATTAAAAGAGAGTGGAATAATTTTTATTTCAATTGATGACAATGAGCAAAGTAATTTAAAAATAATATGTGATGAAATATATGGAGAAGAGAATTTTCTAACATGTATTACACGTTCAACAGGTACTCCGACTGGGGGAGGTTTTGATGGACTTGTTAATGAGTTAGATTATATTTTAGTTTATGCAAAAAATATAGGTAAAACAATTATTCAAGGTTTACCTATGGATGAACTGTCTGCTCAAATTTACAATCAAGAAGATGACAAAGGTAGGTA
>JAUNVD010000073.1:1706-6019 GCA_030537855.1 Tissierellia bacterium
ATTAAGAAGAACGGGTGGTGAGGATAGGAGAGAAGATCGACCGACCATGTACTATCCACTTATATCTCCTGATGGAACTGAAATATATCCAATAGGACCAACAGGTTATGAAAGCAGATGGATGTGTGCTAAAGAAACTGCTGAAGAACTTGAAAAGAATGGTTTGTTGGAATGGAAAATAACAATTATTAATGGAGAAGAAACTTGGCATCCGTACCAAAAATACTATTTAGAAAATAGAACAAAAAAACCAGGAAATATATGGAAAGATCTATGCTACACCGAAGAGGGCATTGATTTGTTTTTGTGGGAAGATGTAGAGGGGAATAAAAAGGCAACAAGAGAAGTAAAGTCCCTTTTTAATGGTTTTAAAGTATTTGACAGCCCTAAATCAGTTAGCTTGTTAAAGAAGATTTTGATGATTTCTACTTATAAAGATGATTACGTTTTAGATTTCTTTTCAGGTTCTGCGACATCTGCTGAAGCCTGTATGAGGCTTAATGATGAAGAAAATTATGATTTAAAATATATTATGGTTCAAATTCCTGAGGAAATTCCAAAAACAAAAGATGCTTATAAATTAGGTTTTAGAACAATCGATGAAGTAGGTAGAGCAAGAATTAAAAAAGCAGCTAACAAGATTAAAGAAGAAACGAATGCAGACATTGATTACGGCTATAAACTTTATTATTTAGAAAGTCCTCAAGAAAAAACATTGGTAGACCTAGAAAACTTTGAACCGGAAATCAAATTTATTATCGAGGATATGGTTTCTGTCTTTGACAACGAACGTTCTTCAGGCAAAGAAAGTATATTGGCTACATGGCTCAATGAAGATGGTTATGGGCTTACGGCTACCTCTAAGCCTTATGCTCTAAACTCATATATAGCTGATTTGATTGAAAAATCTTTATATATTATTGATGAAGGTTTAGAGGAAGAAGATGTCATGACTTTGATTAAAAGAATAGAAAATGAAGAACTAAACATTACAAGAGTTATTTTATATGTTCACTCTGTTCGTTTTAACGTGCTTCAAGAACTGAGAAAGAACCTTAAGGTACTAAGAAATAACAAAAATGTCACATTGATTGAGAGGTTTTAATCATGAGTATTGAATTGTCAATTTTACCTCATCAAGATGATTTTCTAAAAGCTGTAAGAAAAACTTTTGAAGATATACGAGTAACAAGTGCCGAGGATATCCATCAAAACCCTTTAATTGATTTAAAGGACGAAAAAATTAAAGAAAATATCAATGATTTATGGAAAGGCTATGAAGACCTACAAGTTATCCCTACATTGTGGCGTACAAGAGATGAGGATGACTATCTAGGTATTGATATCCGTATGGAAACAGGGACAGGAAAGACTTATTGCTATACAAGGATGATGTACGAACTTAACGAAATGTATGGTTTTAATAAGTTTATTGTTCTTGTCCCATCAACACCGATTAAAGAAGGTAGTAAAAGCTTTCTACAGGCAGATTATAGTAAACGCCATTTTGCAGATCTTTATCCTAATAAGAGCTTAGATTTATCTGTCTTAGAACCACAAAAGAGGACAAAGGGTAGAAAGATGTTTCCAACGGCTATTTCTGAATTTGCTAGAGGAACAATCTTGGAGAAAAACCGTTTTTCTGTTCTTTTAATGACCTCAGGCATGCTTTTATCGAATGCAACCATGGCAAAGGATGACTATGATCAGACGATTTTAGGCAATTTCACCCAGCCATATGAGACTTTAAGAGCTACTAAGCCTATTGTCATTATCGATGAACCTCATCGCTTTAAAAAAGAAAATCAGGCTTACAAAAGAATTCTAAAAGAGATACAGCCTCAATGTATCATAAGATTTGGGGCAACTTTCCCTGATAAAAAATCAGGTAAAGAGAAAGATTATAACAATTTAATTTTTAACCTTGGTTCCAGTCAAGCTTTTAATCAGAATCTGGTTAAAGGTGTGGAAACCTTTATGATTGATGCTGAAAAGGAAAATGAAACCAAACTAAAACTTATGGATTTTAAGAGAAATCCCAAAGTATGCACTTTTAGAGATGAAGGGACAAAGAAATCTCAAGAGATGGTTAAAGGAGACAATCTTACTGTATTTGGGGAGGAGTTTTCTGGAATAACCATTGAAGAAATTGGACCTACATCTGACGATGCAATTAAATCCGGAGTAACATTATCGAATGGACAGATTTTAGCAAAAAGTGACATTGTTTATGGAGGAATCTACACAGAGACTTACCAAGAACTCATGCTTAAACAGTCCATTATTAATCATCTTGAAACCGAAAAAGAAAACTTCTTGAGGGGAAATAAGATTAAGACCCTGAGTCTTTACTTTATTGATTCTGTCAGCTCTTATCGAGATGAAGACGGTGGAGCTGGCCATTTAAGAGTCAAATTTGAAAGCATGCTATCTGATGCCCTTAAACAGGAAATTGTTCATCTTAAGGATACTCAAGATGAGAGAAAAAAAGAATATAAATCTTACTTAGAAGCTTCATTAGAAGATGTTACGAAAACAAATGGCGGATATTTTAGTGAGGATAATTCTACATCTGAAGAAGATATTCAAAATGAGGTTGATAAGATTTTAAGGGATAAAGAGTTCCTGTTAAATTTCCATGATAAAAAGGAAAATTGGAATACCATGCGATTCATTTTCTCAAAATGGACGCTGAAAGAGGGCTGGGATAACCCTAATGTCTTTCAAATCGTTAAGCTTAGGTCTTCAGGTTCAGAAATAAGTAAGCTCCAAGAGGTCGGACGTGGTCTTAGACTTCCTGTTGATGAAAAGGGAAGGAGAATCGCTGATGAACAATTTTATCTTAGATACTTAATAGACTATTCTGAAAAAGATTTTGCGAGTAAGCTGTTGGGAGAAATTCAAGCAGATACACCAGGTCAAAGTATGAATATTAAAAAATCTCTTGAAGAAATTGCCAAGATTAGAAACAAGACCGAAAATGAAATTTTTGGCGATATGCTTATGAAACAATACATCGACTTTGAAGGAAATATTCAGCCTGAAAAAATAGACGAGCTATATGCTGATTATCCTGAAACAGTCGCTGGACTTAAGCCGAATAAAGTAATTGACGGAAATAAAAAGAAAAACTTCGTTAAGGTTCGAAAAGACAAGTTTGCTGATATTAGTAAACTTTGGAAAAAGATTAATCAGAAATACTATTTGAAATTTGAAGATATTCCTGAAGAAGAATTAAGCGAAGCCCTCTATGAAGTGTTAAAAGAAGATATTTATAGAGATACCACTATCGATGTGAGAACAAGAAGAACCGAGTCGGTTGATGGTGAAATTGTGCTTCGTGACCGTGTGGCAAACTATTATTTTGTTGAGGATAATGTAGCTTATGGTGATTTTCTTAAAGAATTAAACAAGCAGACTGGGCTTCCTATCAAAACGATTCATGTAACACTCTGTAAATTTGACAAGGAGAATGGGGAAATTGATAGACGCCTATTTACCACGACAGGTATATCTCTAGTGGTTCGAGAATTTAACAAGTGGTTAGATGCAAAGCTACTGAAGAAATTTTCTTATAAACCTCTAGACATCGATTCTAAAGAAACAAGCTTAACTGATTACAAGGGAGAAGTGGTTGAACAGGTTTCTCAAGGCGTACTAGGCATTCATAGGGACGACTCAGCCGATGTTCCAGAACGCTTTATTTACGATAGCGTTATATATGACAGCCCAAAAGAGCATCAGACAATCATTAAAAGTGATATTGATGAAGTAATCGTCTTTGGAAAGATACCTCGTCGCTCAATACAAATACCATTATTTACAGGCGGGACAACAAGTCCAGACTTTATGTATGTGATAAATACTGAAGATGGAAAGATGGAGCTGAACTTTATCGTAGAGACAAAAGATATGACAGATGATAAAGACTTGAGATTAGGAGAAAATTATAGAATAAAATCAGCCGAAAAATTTTTTGAGACTTTGAAGGAAGAAGGCCTGAATGTTGTCTTTAAGAAGCAATTAAAGAATGATGATATTGTGGCGATGATTAAGGGGATTTCTAGAAGTTAGATGTCGAGGTGTAAAAATGGAAGCTGAAAAGAAAATATTAGAAGATAACATTAGGTACACTTACATGAGCATTGTTTGGTCTCATAAAATTCAAGAAAAAGAAGCGGATATATTAAATGGGAGATTTAAACGTTATGAAACTATAAGGATAGTATGTGCATCACTCACATCTGTAGGTTTAATATCGATTAAGTCCCTAAACTTGGTGTAAATTCAAAAAGAGTCATGAGACTGCGCTA
>JAUNVD010000074.1 GCA_030537855.1 Tissierellia bacterium
TCTTCAGCCAATGCTTGAAAGCGATCCAAGATTTCCACGATTTTTTGCTGGATGGAAAGGGGGGGTGCAAAAAATCGAAAGTTTTCTGTGATGTCAATTGAAATTTGTGGCAACTTCCCCGATATGGCTCTCTGTATAAAATAGCTTTTTTGAGATTTTAGTGTGTAATATAAATATTTAAGTTCAATTTTATCTTTTTCTTTTATTCTATAAGACCACATTTCATTCTTATGAGTAAAAGGCTTTTCGTAAAAATCAAAATCAATATTCCCACGAGATTTGACGATAATGCTTGGCTCGTTTAAAATATCATCTTTGTTTAAAACTTTTTCTTTTACATTGGCAATTGTATTGCCACCTGCAAAAATTCTTATCTTTCCATCTTCACAATCCAATTCTTTCATTTTTTTCGCAGTAATTTTAATCCCCCTTTGACGCACACATACATCACCGATGCGAAATTTTTTCAATTCTATTTTTTCAAAGGAGAATAGTTTTTCCGTCAATTCCTTTAAATATTCTTCCCTTAACAGCCGATCCCGATAATATTCATACTGCTTGGACCTCTTTTCTAACTCGGTCTCTAATGTGGCTATATAATTGGTGAAAGTATCAAGTATTTCGACAATTTTTTCTTGAGTTTTTAGCGGTGGGATGGGGATTTTTAATTTTCTCAAGTTTGTTCTTGATAAATTAAATCTAGTTACCCCATTTGCTTTTTTTATGATTTCCTTTCGTATATTTTCATCCCTAAACAAATATTTTGAAAATCCGGGTAATATATCTATATTTTCATTGAATCTATAATAAAAACAAAAGCTATTAAGATACAGCTCATCTACTTCTGATGTAATTACCGAACTCATTCCTACTTCTTCTCTATTTTCAGAAGACGCTGTGAAAATTACATCACCTAGCATCAGTTTGTTTTGATTTTCTGAACCAATATTTACTTTTTCTAAACACTTTAAATTAACAGCGTTGTTGTTAAAAACATTTGTATACGTTACATAATATTTATTTCCATTTATAAAGTCTTTTTTAGATTTTCCTGTCAATCCTCCGAAAAATAAACCTACATCCCCCAACTTCTTCCATTCCACACGGTCTTGATCAATATCTTCTTGTATCAAATCGAGTATCTTATACATCTCCAAGCTCCTTTACAATCTCATCGATGGAGGCACGAAGCTGGTCGATTTTCTTTACCGTTTCGGCAATTTCTTTGTTTAGCACCTTTATATCGATTTTCTCCCTTGTGTCCTCCTTCTCCACATAAGTAGAAACCGAGAGATTGTAGTCATTTTCTTTAATTTCGTCGATTCCCACATAGCGGGAAAAATACTCCTCTTCTTTTCTGTCTCGGAATTCATCCACAATCTTTGTAATATTCTTGTTCTTTAAAATATTGTTATTGGTTTCCTTTTGAAATTCCTTGGTGGCATCGATAAAGAGAATTTTATGTTCCGTTTTGTTTTTTGCCATCACAAGGACACAGGTGGCAATGGAAGTGCCGTAAAAGAGATTTTCAGGCAGCTGAATGACACAGTCGATAAAGTTATTGTCCACTAAGTATTTTCGAATGGTTTTTTCGGCTCCTCTTCGATAAAAGATTCCCGGGAAACAGACAATGGCTGCCCGCCCTTTACTGGAAAGGTAATGGAGGGAATGCATGATAAAAGCGTAGTCGGCATAGGACCTTGGTGCTAGTTTCCCCGCCGGCGCAAAGCGATCGTCATTGATGAGGGTCGGGTCCTTGTCCCCAATCCATTTAATGGAATAGGGCGGATTTGACACGATGACATCAAAGGGTTTTTCATCATTGTGAAGGGGATTTGTGAGGGTGTCGCCTCTTCGTATGGAAAAATTATTGTAGTTTATATTGTGTAAAAACATATTCATTCGGCAAAGGTTGAAATTGGTCAAATTGATTTCTTGGCCAAAGAACCCTTCTTCAATCACATGTTGTTCAAATTCTTTTTTCATCTGCAAGAGCAAGCTTCCGCTGCCACATGTTGGGTCATAGGCCTTGTTGATCTTTGTTTTTCCCTCTGTTGCAAGTTTTGCCAAGAGCTTTGACACAGTTTGGGGCGTAAAGAATTCTCCACCGGATTTTCCCGCATTACTGGCATATTTTGAAATCAAAAACTCATAGGCATCGCCGAAGGCGTCAATGTCTTGTTCTTCAAATTTTCCAAAATTTAATTCTGCAATCCCTTGGAGAATGTCGGCAAGTCTTTGATTTTTTTCCTTCACCGTGGCGCCTAATTTATTGCTCCTTGTGTCGACTTCTTCGAAAAGTCCCTTTATATCCGGTTCCGAGGGAAAACCAATGGCACTGGCTTCAATATCCTTAAAAATCTGGGCAAGTTCTGTGTTTAGATTGTCGTTATTTTTCGCATTTTTTTGGACATTCTCAAAGAGCTGACTGGGTAAGATGAAAAAACCTTTTTCTTCTACCGTATCGGGGCGAAAATATTCTTCTGCTTCTTCGTCGGATATCTTTCCATAATCAAAGGTGGGATCTCCTGCTTCGTGTTCTGTTTTATTGAAGTATTCACTCATGTTTTCAGAGATAAAACGATAGAATAAAATCCCTAGAATATATTGTTTAAAGTCCCAGCCATCTACCGCCCCCCGTACATCGTCGGCGATGGACCAAATTTTTCGATGTAATTCCTGTCGTTGAACTGTTCCATTGTATTCTTTTCTCAAAACCGTCATTTCTCCTCTCGTATATTTCGTTAACCTTTGTTTCTCCCATCTTCTCTAAATATTATGGCATTGGGAAAGCTTTGTCTCTTATCCAATGACCGATTGTCATTTTTATCCCGTCTCCATAAAACCTTTTCCTAAAGAGAAGAAGTAGATGCTCAAAGTTTTTTTAATTTTAATCAATAAAGTTTCTTATTTTCATGATAGCATATTTACAATTTAAATAAAGTCTCACTTTTAAGGATGGATCTTTAAAAATCTATTGATCCCTTAAGGGGATGCTTTTCTTCTTTAGATGACCCTTTGTTTTTAAGAAGATCGAGGATTTTAAAGTTTTCCACCTATTATTATGTTTTTTAAGTTTTATCGAAATCCTCATCCCTATTCCTTTGTCTGGCCAAATTTTTACTCTTCCATCTTAAAAAACTTTAAAATCTCCTGTTTTTGTAGGGGAGGTTAGTGAGTAGGAATGTTAAATAAAGGAACTGGAAATACAAGTTCCTTCCAATTTGTACGATTACATATAAATTATTTCAACAAAAGGAATCAATTGGAATTTAAAAAATATTGACATGTCGATGTATTTTTATCTTCGATGTTGAGATGTTTCGTATGGATAAATCTAATTGACCCCTTTAAATTGCCTAGGATTGTAAATATTGCGATCCATGTTTTTGCATCCTGAAGATCCAAAAAACAGATGCATCATCTTCGATATGGATGGAATTGAAAGTCCATTCATCGTTTTCAAAGATGTTTTAATGATCTTGCCACAATCTAATCCAAGTGTCCCTTCTGTTCACTTCACCTACGATCTTTCTTTTGATCCATTATAAATATCTTATCTCCAATGGTCATTGGAAAAACATGATTCATAAATAGCTTAGATAGTGGGTACAATCTGGTAATTTGTTTAGAAAGTATAATCCCAATATCCGTACCACTGCTTGATTTCATGGCTGACACTGCAAGATATCCAATGATCCCTAATATTCCAAATGAAAAAAATAAAGCAATCACATTTTTTCTCTTAAAAAAAGAGGATGTAACTACAATAATGATTCCCATACATGTTGCGATGCACATCGGTATCAACGGAACAAAAATGATGGAAGTTAAATACAATATGATCTCTAATATATTTAAGCTTCCATTTAACACCCAAACAATTCCTCCTGGAAGCATAAACATCCATCCGATTAAAAAGTTCAATAAATACACAAACATGAGCTTGCTGCTTATAATTTCTGAACTTTTTACAGGCAACGACCCTTAGTAGCTTTGGATACGCATTTGGATTCAATGATATATCTTGTTTTATGAGTTCTGTTATGTGATAAAAAATCATTTACTCTCATGCATTACCTCCTTTTATTTTTATGCAATCAAAAAGACGATATCTCTATCGCCTTTCGAAATTCAGTCTTATACTGCTTATTCTTCTAATTCCCAACATCCGTGCTTACCACATCCCGCAAATTTTATGTTGTTCATATTCTTCAAAGATCGTCCTATTGTTTTTTCTGTAACGCCAAGTCTGTTAGCTATTTCTCTTCTAGTAACTTTATTATCAGCTCTTATTTCTTTTAGTATAAACTTTTCAATTTGTTCTGTTGAAAGTTGAGAACCTCGAGGGACATTTTGAGCGACAGTCTCTCCACCTACCTTTTTCGTTGCAATCTCCTCTAAGGAAATCAGTGGGGTAATATACTTGGAAATAAGATTCTTGAATATCACCTAACTCTTTTTCAAGGATTGCAAATAATGTTTTCTTTCATCCGAGATGCGTCTACTTTCTTTTGCTTTTTGTATTGCTTTATTATGTGTCCAACTCTCTAAAAGTCCTTGTTCGATGATCTGCAACGCATGCTTATATTGTTTGGCTAATGCAGTAGCAAAAAACCAGGCAATCATCATCTTCACATAGTAGGCTTCATGATAGTGAGGCTCGTGTTGTACTGCCACTACCCATTTCAAATATTCTGATTGGAAATCTTCATCCAAGAAATGAGTCATTAACATTTCAATCCCAAAGCGAATCGTGTATTCATGCTCAGCAAGCATCCACCGTTGGATATTGAGTAGTAAATCGGATCTGTGCTTTTTGAAAATTTTGGGACTAATTATGTCACAAGTAGCCCAATTATCTATCAGAGGTAGAAATTGATCTAATAGCAGAATAATTTGTTGAAAATCTTTCTGCTCCGAAATAAAAAGACCATGTAAATTATTTTCATCATAATAACCATGAGGCAAGTCACCTAAAAACACAGCAACCATTTTAGGGCGTTCTTTACACAGTTGCTTTGCCAGTTTTCTCAGCATTGGAATACGGATCCCTAAAATCTTTTCCGAAGCAACATTCGGCACAAGGTTACAAGTAAATTTCTTATAATCACTATCTGCCAAACAAAGTAAATCAGCAAAGAAAACAGACTCTTTTATTAACCCCTTCATTGAGTACCTCCCATTTCTCAATCTCACCCAATCAGCCTCTAACACCAAACTACACTAAAACTGCTCCTTATAAAACACCCGATACGACTAGACACGCATCATCTAACACACTCCGCTGTAGGTTGCGGGCTTCTTTACACAAGCCTCGCCAACCTTTGCATGAGTCCTACATCTACTCTCTTCGTTCTAGGTGCCCTTGACAAGCAGGGTTAGGGCTTCCACATGGCTTGAGTGGTCAGTATGGATACCATTTCCCTTTTTTCAGTTTGCACGTTCTTGGGAACATATCTAATTGTATTATACTCAATTTGAAATAAAAAAGTAACTCTACCATAATCGGTAAAGTTGCTCTCTTTTTGTCGACATGCCCGTCGTACTAAAAAAGACGATAGAGTTTTGCTTTTTATCGTCTTATATGCATCGATTAATTTTTGTAAGCCTTCTAATCAATTAATGTAGGGTAGTCATGCTAAAATCTCTATTTCTTTCAGCTTTTTTTATGAAGGCGTATAGTCCTCATAAATGCAGTTTATAACTTGCGTTATTGTTCTAAAAATATGCTATATAAAAGAATCAATACTCCTATTATTACAAACATTATTGTTGTTCTATTTCTATTATTAAGATACATATTTGACGGATTATTCTTATCATACTTTACATTTATAACATCTCCCCTCTCGGTTCCCATAG
>JAUNVD010000075.1 GCA_030537855.1 Tissierellia bacterium
AAAAAAATACCGAAGAAATCAAAGCACCAGAAGAATGTCCCTACTGTCATACCGAACTCATTCGAGACGGCGTCCATTACTTCTGCCCGAATTCCATGACTTGTACCCCACAACTCGTATCGCGTATGGTTCATTTTGCCAGCCGAAATGCCATGGATATTGAAGGGCTATCGGAAAAAACTTGTGAAAAATTATTGTCGGTACTAGATATTACAAGACTCGGTCAACTCTACGACCTCACAAAAGAAGATCTCTTTCAATTACCGGGATTTAAGGAAAAGAAATCTCAAAATCTATTAAATGCCTTGGAAAAAAGTAAAAATGTTGCCTTGGATCATTTCCTTTTTGCCATTGGGATTCCAGAAGTAGGAGAGAAATCCTCCTTTGATTTGGCACAACATTTCGGTTCCTTGGAAAATCTTCGAAAAGCCAGCTTTTCAGACCTCGTGGAAGTAGAAGATGTGGGACCGATCATGGCAAAAAACATCCTAGAATTTTTTAGCGATGAACATATTGTCCACGGGATCGATGAACTATTATCGAAAGGCATCCAAATCGAAAATCCAAAACCTGTGGAAAACTCAGAAAAATGGGACAAAACCATTGTACTAACCGGTGCTTTGGAAAATTACACGAGAAAAGAATTAAAAGAACTCCTACAACAAAAAGGCGCCAGTGTAACTTCTTCCGTATCGAAGAACACCGACTATGTCATTGTCGGAAAAGATCCCGGAAGCAAATATGACAAGGCCAAAGAACTTGGCATTGAAATCATTGAAGAAGATAATCTCGATGAATTTTTAAAAAGGTAAGAATCAGTGAAAAGGGTGGATCTTTTTAAAGAGCCACTCTTTTGTATATAATAGAAAAGAAGGGGAGTTGATCATGGAGTACTATATTGAAGATCTAACCGATGATGGACAAGGTGTAGCGAAAGTAGATGGAAAAGTCTATTTCATAGAAAATGGACAATTAGGAGAACGCTGTGAAGCCAGAGTGCTCGGACAAAAGAAAAATATCACGTTTATGGAAAAAACAAAAACCGTCGAAGTATCCCCTTATCATGTAGAACCTCGCTGTCCTCATTTTTATGAATGTGATGGTTGTAGTCTACAAAATATTACATATGAAAAAGAACTAGCGTTAAAAAAGACCCATATTGAGAATACACTCCTACGAATTGGTGGAGAAAAGAAATGGGATATTCCCATTCTCCCAGGGGAAGAATACGGCTATCGCAATAAAGTCAGGCTTCAAGTAAAAGGAGAAAAGCTAGGTTACTATAATCGAAAGAGCCATCATTTTGTCCCCATTAGCACATGTCCCATTGCAGGGGAAGTGATCAATCGGAATTTAAAAGCGATTGAACAGGTCCTTCAAGGAAAAGATCATCGCATCGAGAAAATAGAGATCCGGGAAAATGGCAAAGAAATTCAATTAGGAGTCATCGGCAAAAAAATCTCACCAAGTATTCTGAACGCCTTTCGTAAAATTTCCGACATCATCGAAGTCCAAATGAAAGAAAAAGGAAATTATAAAAATTTTTATAGGAAGAAAAAATTTTATCAAACCATTGGAAACTACCAGTATGAATTAAGTCAAGACAGCTTCTTCCAAGTCAATTTAATGACGACGAAGATTCTCTATGATGAAATCAAAGGCTTCGTGGGAGAAGGAAAAAAGATCTTAGAGCTGTATTGCGGGATTGGAAGTATTAGCATTTATATTGCAGAACATAATGAAATCACTGGTGTGGAAATTGTAGAGAAAGCCGTTCAAGACGCCAAGAGAAATGCTCGATTAAATGATATTCGTAATATTTCTTTTCTCTGTGGCAAAGCAGAAGACCTCTTCAGACAAAAAGATCCCTACAAAACCCTCGTCGTGGATCCCCCACGAGCCGGCCTTCATAAAAAATTAGTGGAGAGGATTGGACAATCAAAAGTCCAAGAAATCATCTACACCTCTTGTAATCCAGCGACCTTTGCAAGGGATTTGAAACGATTGAAAAAACATGGCTTTCAATTAAAGGAAATAACGGCAGTGGATCAATTTAGCCAGACTTTGCACGTTGAGTGTGTGGCGCTGATACAAAAGATATAACTTAAGAATTCTGTCAAGAAAGTAAGAAGAAAAAATATAGAAAAGCCTTGAAATCAAAGGATTTAGAGAAAAATGAATAGGTTTGGACAGCTGGTTTAAATTATGATTTTAGAGCATTTGAAAATAGTTCTGATCACTAGAAATAGCTAGTTGTGGCTATAGAACTACTTTTTTGTTTCTGTCGAGACTATAGGGCTATTGTCAAAGAGACTTTTTAGTGTATAGAGGCAACAGAACTATTGTCACAAAATATGTTTTTATAAACTGGGAGGTAAGGATATGGCTAAATATGCGTATAGAGATAAAGAGAGAAACGATATTATTTGTGCAAATCGGGCAGTAGAAGAAGATAGAAATAAGGAATTTTATTGTCCTAATCCTGTATGCAATGCAAAATTATATATTTGTACAATTGATGGAAGTAAAAATGCTTATTTTAGAGCAACCAAGTCTGACTCTAAGCATATTGGAAACTGTCCATATGGGAATAGTGTTGCAGTATTTGACAATAGTAAATTTGATGAATCAAAGTTCGATTATGAAGATGCAATAAATAATATTTTATGCAATACCAAACAATCATCTCAAAAAAGTCTTTATTCAGCACATGGGGCTGGTGAACCTGGTGCACACCCACCAAGAACATTAAGACAAATATATTCTTTGTGTAAAAGTTTTCCTGTTGGAAATACATATGGAGGTAAAGAAATAGGCTCAATGATATTAGATGATAGAAGTGAATACAGGTACCCAAAAGGATGTTTTGGAAATAAGATAATTGAAGCGACCGTAGATGGAAAACTATATGATGATAAGAATAAGGAAGTTTATTTAGCATCACCTATTAACAGTAAAAAATATGCCTTTGTATTATCGTTTTCAGACGAAGATAATTATAAAAAGATTCGCTCTGAAATATATAATAATAGAGATAAGATTATAGTTATTGCAGGGGAATGGGAATCATCAGGCGAATATAATAAATTTACTTCAAAAGTATATGGAAAAAAACAAGTGGCGATTATAAAAAAATATTAGAAGAATATCTGAAAAATTATGAGGAAGAGTCAATAAAGTTCAATGTTTTACGTGCTCAATTATATAAAAACGAAGAAGAATCATTAATTGATAGGAAAAATTTTGTAGGACATTTCACCGCTTCTATTTTTGTAATATCTGAAGATAGCAAAGAGATTTTGATGATTCATCATAAAACTTTAAAAAGACATCTTCAACCAGGAGGACATATAGATCTTTTGGACAAGTCGCCTCTTGAAGCTGCAAAAAGAGAGCTTTTTGAGGAAACAGGTATAGATTCAATACTTTTAGAATATAAGTGTTTATATTCCTTTGATGAACTTATACCATTTAACATTTCTGTACATATGATTCCTGAAAATATAGAAAAAAAAGAAGATGCTCATTATCATTATGACTTACAATACTTATTTTTTTGTCAACAGAATCCCAATATTATCATAGATACTAATGAGGTGAATTCTTATGAATGGGTTAGTTTGGATATTTTCAAGGAGATGCCAGGGTATGAAAATGTGTTTAGAAAAATAAAAAAGCAATTACAGTAAAGCCAGAATCGTTTTTGTATGATTTTATTTATGAAACAAAAAGTAATGGTGCTTCATGTGTTGCAGTACAGCATGTTACTAGAAGTAGTGTTCCTTTAATAAAAACGCTATTGAATTATTTTTGGAGAAAATTTATTAATTTGTGCAAAACCTAATTCCATAGATAAAAAAGTATGGAAATATCTAGAAACACTAGGAATTTGCATTAAAATTGCATCAAGAGAAATAAATGACCCTATTAAATATTACGAGATAAAAGAAGATGTAATTCTTCTAGATATAGGAAGGTACTTTTCTGAATTAGCTCAATATGATAATCTAAAAATTCTGGGAATTGTTGAAGATACAGAAAATGGACTGCAAAGGTATCTTTCTAAAATTAATAATATTAAATATCCTCTGTTTTCAGTTGCAAGAAATCCTTTAAAAATAAATGAGGACCACTTAGTTGGTAAAGAGATTGTTTTTGGAGCTGATTATATATTACATTAAAGAAATTTATTGTTACAATATATGAGAGTAGCGTGTATTGGATATGGAAAAATAGTTCGTGGTATTGCCTATATTTTATTACAGATAGCTTAAATTCTCCAGTGTATTTTGTTTTAGACATAGATTTTCTAAGTCCATTTTCTCCGTACATTTTATATTGCCTTATCCAATTAGAAATGGTTGAAACTTCAACTCCATACGTGCTTGAAAGGAATTCGCTCCCATATCCTTCTTCATTTTCTCTAACTAACTTTAATTTAAATTCGAAATTATATTTTGACATACAAAAACCCCCTAAATCTATGTCCGGATTTAGGGGGGGCACATCATTTTTGATTTACTGTTTTTATATTCTTATTACAATTAAAAACAACTTGTATCGTAAATGGACTAAATATTTAGCCCATTCTTATCAGTCTCTATTTTTATCACATAAATTTTTAATACCATTGGCTATGCCCAATACCATAGCCATAAATGATATTATTGTCATCTCTAAGTTTCCGCCATTAATAATACTCTTAACAAAAACCACAGCAGCAAGTAGTCCTACTATTATTTGCAGTATAGATAAAAATAACTTTGATTTATTACCCATATTTACCAGCCGTTTAATATCTTCTTACCGACAAACTAGTTGGAGACCATCCATATACATAGTAACCATCTTTATGAAAATAAGTCCTAGTATATTTTAAGCCCACAGTTATTGATATTCCAGATTTACCTGAAACTGCATTAGCAAAGGCTGCTACGCCAAGCGCCCATGATACAAAATTTAATCCAGGAATAAAACTAGAACCTAGTTTTTTAGCTATAGCTTTTTCCAAAATTTGTGCAGCTTTTTTTTTGGCGGCTAAACTCAACGTTCCACCCACTAAAGATGGTACTCCCATAGCTTCATTTGATATTTTAACTGTGTAAGTACGCCTTTCGCCAACTTTAGCCGTAGGCGAAAAAGCCATTGGAACTATACCAGTATCCGCTCCATAGTATATAGTTTCTGTTATTTCAACAGGTACAATATTACCTTCTCCGTCATCTACATATACTGTATCCGTATTAGTCATAGTTTCTTCATTTAGCATTGCTAAATTTTCTGAATATACTCCGTTTGCATAAACTACATTTGGTAAAACTACAGTGCATAGCATAACCATGGAAAGCATAACCGCTATATATTTATTTATCTTTTTCATAAAATCCTCCTTTACAAAATTAAATCAATAACCTTATATACAACAAATCGTCTAACTTAGTTATGTCACTATTTTTATACCTCTGTAAATTTTTATAGTTCAAAATCACCTCCTATTATTTATAATATTAAATTTTATGCTAATCAATTACGATCATAATGATGGCACTTATATGTTTCTTCTCCGTCCAAGTCGAAAACTTCACATATGCAAATACCTAAAGCTTTTACAATATCATTCGCTGTTTTTAGACTTGGTGTTGTTTTTCCTGTTTCTGTTTGATTTATACTTATTCTGGATATTCCAATTTTTTTCCTAATCTATGTTGTGACAAACCTAATGGTTTTCTGTATTCCTCAATTCTATTTTTCATATTTCGCCTTCTCTCTATGGTTAAGTTTAGCTTACCATTATATTATATATAAGTC
>JAUNVD010000016.1 GCA_030537855.1 Tissierellia bacterium
TTTTTGAACAGAATTTTTATAGTAGTTCTTTTAAATATGTTTCAGCAATTTCTTTTATATTTTTTAAAATATAAATTTTCCCCAGTTTAAGTGGATAAACTTCTTTTGGGAAAGGTATTGAACTGTAGTTTATAAGTTTTTGATCTAAGGTATAGTAGCATCGTCGTTCTTTATCATAAGGAGCTGATTTGACTGGAAATTCGAGGAAAAAGGACTCTGATTCTTTATTTGTTTTCAAGGTAATGGACTGATGATAGATTTCTTTCTTTTCGTCTGTTGTAAACCCTTTTATTTGCAAATAATCTCCTTGAATTTTACAATGGTTGATACGATAAAATGGGTCTTTCTTCAGTATTAAATACTCTTCTTCTAAAGGAAGGATTCTATGTTTTAACTCTAATAGAAGGAAAAGGGACTTCCTTGTATTTTCTATTAATTCGATGTTTAATTTTGATTCACTTTTGTTTGTGAGTGCTTGTTTATATAGTTGTATTTCTTTTTTACCATCTAGGGGAGGTTCTGCTATTTGAAAAAAGTCACCTATATGTTTTTTTGACATGGATTTTAGTTTTAATTCATCTTTTAATGTTTTCACTAGTATATACATATCATCTTCATAATGTGGTGGAAGTGTAAAGTCATAAATTTCCATCTTTTCAACAAGAAAGGGTAAATCAAAGGTATTTCCATAATATGTGGTTATTATATTACTATCTTTGGTGTCTTCTATGAATTTTTGAATTAATATATATTCCTCATGTACTAAAAGACTATTTAAAATGGTATACTTTGGTTTTCCATCTTCGAGGTAAGCATAACCTATACCATAAATAGAATTTTTTACTTTTTGTAAACCTGTGGTTTTAATCGTTAAGTATATTTGTCCTTCTTTTATTACTTTTTTGTATTTCGGTGGTAGTTCTTTTTTTATAATGTCCATGTTGACCTTTCTTTCTTTTTCTTAAAAAATATCTTATAATAAATATAGTTAATATTATTTTAACATAAGTTATTTTTATTCAATAATAGAAGATTAAGAGGTTTTTATGATATATTTAGATAATTGTGCAACGACTAAACCTACAAAGGAAGTTGTAGATACAATGATAAAAGCAATGGAAGAAGATTATGCGAACCCTTCTTCTCTACATCGTGGGGGGATGTTAGTGGAAGAAAAGATTGAGGATGTTCGTAATTTAATTGGTGAATATTTAAATGTAAGTGGGAAAGAAATTATTTTTACTTCTGGTGGTACAGAATCTAATAATATGATTTTAAAAGGAATTATGGAATTTAATGATTTCGAAGGTAATGTTGTGACTTCTTTCCTAGAACATTCTTCTACTCTATCTGTGTTAGATTGGGGAGAGAAAAGAGGTATTGAGGTTCGTAAGGTGGATTCTGATTCTAAAGGAAATCTTTCTTTGGAAGAAATTTTAAGTTTAATTGATAAAGATACGATTTTACTTTCTTTAACCCATGTAAATAATGAATTAGGTTCGATTCTATCAATCGATGAAATAGGTAAGAGGATAAAAGGTTTGTATCCTAATATCCATTTTCATGTAGATGGGGTTCAAGGTTTTGGAAAAATTCCAATCCCTCCTTTTACGTATATAGACTCCTATTCTTTTAGTGGTCATAAGATACATGGTCCTAAGGGGATTGGTGGTCTTTATTTATCTAAAAATCCTTTGATTCCACCACTAGTTCTTGGTGGAGGTCAGGAGGATGGATTAAGATCTGGTACGGAAAATGTTCCTGGAATTTTAGGATTAGGAGCTGCTATTAATCGTGTTTTTAATTGTGGAAATGATGATTATAATCATGTACAAGGATTAAGGGAATTTGTCTGGAATTCTTTGTTCGAGATTTTTTCAGATCTTTCTATGAATTCTCCAAAAGATGGATCTCCTTATATTATTAATGTGAGTTTTCCTCATTGTCGAGGCGAGGTGATTTTGCATATGTTAGAAGATCAAGGAATCTATATCTCTACTTCCAGTGCATGTCATTCTAATCGTAAATCTGAGAAAAATCATGTTCTACAGGGAATTGGACTTTCTGAAGACTATATGGAAGGTACCATTCGTATCTGTTTTTCCAAAGATAACACAATGGAAGAGTTGGAAGTTTTCATTCCTGCTTTAAAGAAAGCTGTGACAGAAATTCAAGAGATTATAAGAAGGTGAATATATGGTAGAAGTAATAAGTGTAAGCCTTGGAGAAGTGGTATTAAAGGGAAAGAACCGAAGCTACTTTGTGAAGAGGATTATTAAGCAGATTAAGAAAGTAATTGGATCCATTGGATATGATAAGATATATCAGGAAATGGGTAAAATATATATAATAGGTAATCCTAATACTTATGAAGAAATTATGAAAAAAGTTCAATATGTATTTGGAATTGTATATATTAGTCCCTGTTATCGTGTAGATAAAGATTTGACCTCAATTCAGGAAGGTGCTAAGAAAATAGTCGATGATTATTTAAATACTCATCCAAAGACTCATACTTTCAAGGCAGATACAACAAGAGCTGATAAAAATTATCCTTTTATTTCACCTGAAATCAATAGACATTTAGGTGGTGCCATTCTTTCCACATTTCCTTCTTTAAAGGTGGATGTTCACAATCCAGATTTTTATCTTTATTGTGATATTAAGTCTTATGGATATTTATATATTCGTAAAATAAAAGCGTATGGAGGACTTCCTTTGGGTACAAATGGAAAAGGATTACTATTGCTTTCTGGTGGTATCGACAGTCCTGTTGCTGGTTTTTTAATGGCAAAAAGAGGAGTAGAGGTTCATGGTGTCCATTACCATTCTTACCCATTCACTTCGGAGAGAGCGGAAAAAAAGGTACATAAATTGGCAGAAATTTTATCAGACTATACGGGTTCTTTTACTTTCCATAGTGTTAATATCTTGCCGATTCAAAAGGAAATAAATAAATATTGTCCTCAGGATCAAATGACAATATTATCTCGCCGATTTATGATGAGGATTGCCCATGAAATAGCAAAAATATATGGATATGATTCAATTATAACGGGAGAAAGTTTAGGTCAAGTGGCTTCTCAAACGATTCACGGTATTACCGTTACCAATGCTATGACTAATCTTCCCGTTTTTCGTCCCCTTATTGGGATGGATAAAGTAGATATTATAAAGATTTCTGAAGATATCGGAACTTATGAAACATCTATTTTACCTTTTGATGATTGTTGTACCGTTTTTTTACCAAAACATCCCATATTAAAGCCCACAAAGGAGATTGTTGAAAAATCGGAATCTTCTTTAGATGTGGAATTTTTGGTTAAGGAAGCAGTTGAAAATTCTAAAATAATAAGAATAGGAGAGTAGGAGGTCAATATGAAAAAATTTATTCCATTAATTCTGGTACTTGTTTTAATTGCAGGTATGCTTGTTTCAACCTACAATAAAGTAATGGTCTTAGATGAAAATGTAGACCAAGCATGGGCTCAGGTTGAAAATACTTTAAAAAGAAGAGCTGATTTAATTCCTAATTTGGTAAATACTGTGAAAGGATATGCAGGACATGAAAAAGATGTTCTAACAGAGGTAACGAATGCTAGATCTTCTATGAACAATGCAAGTACTCCTGAAGAATATGCGAAAGCTAATGAAGAAATGAATCAAGCTTTAAAATCTATTAATGTAGTTGTGGAAGCATATCCAGAACTAAAAGCGGATACTAATTTCCAAAATCTTCAAGCTGAACTAGCAGGAACGGAAAATCGTATTGCTGTGGAAAGAAAAAGATACAACGAAACAGTTGGTAAATATAATCGAGCAGTTCGGAGATTCCCAACAAGTATTATGGCGGGTATGATGGGCTTTGACAAGAGGCAATACTTTGAAATTTCTGAAGCTGAAGCAGAAGTTCCCACTGTAAATTTTGAATAAAAAGAAAAATGCTCTAATTGTAATTTCTATTACAATTCTACTGATTCTTATATCGGTAATGCCCGGATATGCCGGGAACTTGTCCGAATCATTACCTGATCCCTCTTACGAGGGTTATGTATATGATGAGGTAGGTCTTGTAACTGAAGATACAAAAAGCCATATAATTAATACAGCGAAAGAATTAGAGCAAAAAACAGGGGCTCAAGTAGTAGTAGCAATTGTAAATAATTTACAAGATATTCCTATTGAAGATTATGCTGTAGCCCTTTTTGAAAAATGGAAAATTGGGTCAAAAGAAGAAGATAATGGTATTTTACTTCTTATTTCCAAAGAAGATAGAAAATTTCGTATAGAAGTTGGCTATGGACTGGAAGGTCCTATACCTGATAGTCGGGCAAAAGAATTACTAAATATTTTAGGTGAATTTTTTAAAGATGGTGAATTCGATCAAGGAATTTATGAAGTTTATGACCGTATAGTAGCTTATATTGCCCAAGAGTATGATGTAGAGCTAACAGGGGTTCCAAATGCCGAAGAATTTTCAACTTCAAGTAGTTCTGGTGATGGAATTTCTCTTTCTCAAATTATTGTTTTCATAATAATAATTATACTAATATCACGGTATTTTGGTGGTGGTTCAGGACCTAAGAGACGGAGACGAAAGTATTCTTCTGGAACATATGGAAGTGGCGGCTGGTTCATTGGAGGATCATCTGGAGGTTCTTCTGGAGGTGGCTATTCCGGCGGAGGTTGGTCCGGTGGCGGAGGTTCCTCTGGAGGAGGCGGTGCCAGTGGCGGCTGGTAAAAGATAATGATAGAATGTCATATATATTAAACTTATTTTTTAATATATATTGACATTCTATTTTTTTGTCTTTATAATATTCCTATTGTTTAGTATGGATAAATAATTTATTTAATATAGGATGTGTAATATGGATATTGGATTAAAACTAAAAAATTTACGTATTCGACAAAACTTAACTCAAGAAGAATTAGCGGAACGTAGTGAACTGACGAAAGGTTTTATCTCTCAACTTGAAAGAAATTTAACCTCTCCGTCAGTGGCAACGTTAAAGGATTTACTTGAAGCATTAGGTACGAATTTAAGTGACTTTTTTAAAGAAGAGAAAAATGAAAAGATCACTTTTACAGAAGATGATTTTTTCGAATCGTATAATCAAGATTTATCTTATTTATTGGAATGGATTATTCCCAATGCCCAAAAAAATAGGATGGAACCTGTTCGAATCACTTTGGATAAAGGTGGAAAAAGTAAGGAGATACAACCATACGAAGGAGAAGAGTTTGGGTATGTCCTTGAAGGTAAGGTTTATTTACATACTGACCTAAAATCCTATTTTTTACAAAAAGGGGAAACTTTTTATTTTTCTTCTCCAGGTTATCATTATTTAGAAAATCAGGATACCCAAAAAGCGATTGTATTATGGATTTCTACACCACCAAATTTTTAGGAGGGAGATATGGGAAATGTAATTTCTTTAAACAATATAACAAAAACATTTGGAGACAATAAGGTTTTAGACCAGTTTTCTCTGTCAATACGTAAAAATGAGTTTCTCACACTTTTAGGTCCTAGTGGATGTGGAAAAACCACTACTTTACGGATTATAGGAGGTTTTGAAACACCTGATGAAGGACAGGTTATCTTTGAAGAGGAAGAAATCACGAATGTAGAACCTAATAAAAGACAAATTAACACAGTATTTCAAAAATATGCATTATTTCCACATTTAAATGTATTTGATAATATTGCTTTTGGATTAAAGATTAAACAAGTACCAAAGGATGAAATGAAAGAAAGAGTTGCTGAAGTTTTGCGTTTAGTTAATTTATCAGGATATGAAACACGTGAGATAGACTCTTTAAGTGGAGGACAGCAGCAACGAATTGCCATAGCAAGAGCCCTAGTAAATGAACCTAAGGTTTTATTATTAGATGAACCTTTAGGAGCTCTAGATTTAAAACTACGCCAAGCTATGCAACTGGAATTAAAAAATATTCAGCAAAAAGTTGGGATTACTTTTATTTATGTAACCCATGACCAAGAAGAAGCTCTAACTATGAGTGACACCATAGTTGTAATGAATGAAGGGAAGATTCAACAAATTGGTAGTCCTATTGATATATATAATGAACCTAAGAATGCTTTTGTGGCAAAATTTATAGGGGAAAGTAATATTGTGGCAGGTCAGATGATTAAGGACTATGTTGTTAAGTTTTTAGATGTTCAGTTCCCATGTGTTGACAAGGGGTTCTCTAATATGGAACCTGTGGAAGTAGTTATTCGTCCAGAAGATGTGGAATTGGTAGAACCTAGTAAAGGATTACTAAATGGAATAGTGACGTCCACAGTATTTAAAGGGGTTCATTATGAGATGCTTGTAGATATCAAAGATGTAAGTTGGATTGTCCAATCTACAAAATCTTGGGAGCCAGGAACGAAGGTAGGAATTTTTATTGAACCGGATAATATTCATGTTATGAAAAAGGGAGGTGGAAATGAAAAAATATAGTATCCCATATTTTTTATGGATGATTTTATTCATTATTTTACCAATTTTTTTAATCCTCTTATATTCTTTTAGTGGGACAAAGATTATTGATTTTCAGAATTTTCAATGTTCTCTTAATAATTATAAAAGAGTTTTTGAACCTATTTATTTAAAAATTATTGGTAGATCTCTTTGGATGGCTTTTGTTTCCACTATAGTGACTCTTGGGGTAGGTTATCCAGTTGCTTATATTATTTCTAGAGAAAAAGAAAAAAAGAGGAATTTATTAATTTTGTTTTTTATAATACCCATGTGGATGAATTTTCTTTTACGAACCTATGCTTGGCTCACATTACTTGGAAATAATGGTATTATCAATCGCTTTTTAGGTATCTTTCACATTGGACCATGGGATCTTATGTATAATGATCGAGCGATTTTATTAGGTATGATTTATAATTTTTTACCCTTTATGGTACTGCCCATTTATTCAGTTTTAATTAAAATTGATAAAAGTTATGTGGAAGCTGCAAAAGATTTAGGGGCAAGTAAATTCATTGTTTTTTGGAAGGTGATTTTTCCTTTATCTTTACCAGGTGTGATAACAGGGATTACCATGGTATTTATTCCTGGGATTAGTACTTTTATTATCTCGTCCCTATTAGGAGGTAATAAATATTACTTGATTGGTAATTTAATTGAACAACAATTTCGATTTACAGGAAACTGGGCCTTTGGTTCTGCCTTGTCAGTTATCTTAATTGTAATTTTAATGATATTATTAGGCTTATCTAGATTTATATCAAAAAATAAAGGGAAAGGAGTGTTATTGTAATGGATAGATTCACAAAAAGATTTTTATTAACTTTAGCTTTTCTATTTTTATACGCTCCAATTATAGTTTTAATTGTATTTAGTTTTAATGATTCAAAACTACGTGGAACATGGTCTGGATTTACCTTTAAATGGTATATAGAACTTTTTACAGATCGCAATATTTTAACAAGCTTTTATCATACGATTTTTATTGCTGTTGTTGCTACGGTTGTGGCTACAATTATCGGTACAATTACTGCAATTGGAATCCATGATCTTCGAGGATGGAAAAAGTCTGGCTATTTAAATATTAACTATCTTCCTGTTTTAAATCCTGATATTGTAACGGCAATTGCTCTTATGAGTCTATATGGCTTTTTACATTTACAGTTAGGACTTTTTACCTTAACATTATCCCATATTATTTTTTGTATTCCTTATGTAATCTTAAGTGTGTTACCAAAGTTAAAACAAATGGATAAGAACTTAATTGAAGCAGCTCTTGACTTAGGTTGTACACCTCGTAGTGCAATTACAAAAGTTGTCATTCCACAAATTATACCAGGGATTGCTTCAGGTGCTTTAATGTCTTTTACATTGTCTTTAGATGATTTTGTGATTAGTTTTTTCACAACAGGGATGGGGGTTTCTAATTTAAGTATAACTCTTTATTCCATGACAAAAAAAGGGATCAATCCTTCCATCAATGCACTATCAGCATTATTATTTGTAACGGTATTACTCTTATTGGTGATTATCAATAGTAAAACCAATGTTTTAGAGGAGAGTTAAGAATGAAAAAATTTTTAATAGTAATTTTCCTTTCATTATTTCTTCTATCCTGTTCAAAAGAAGATGTAACAAATAAAATCTTTGTATATAATTGGGGAGAATATATGGATCCTAGTACGATTCGGCAGTTTGAAAAGGAAACAGGGATAAAAGTCATTTATGATACCTATGCCTCCAATGAAGACTTATATATGAGAATGACCTCAAGTTCAGATCGTTATGATGTTGTCGTTCCTTCTGATTATATGATTGAACGGATGATAAAAGAGGATTTATTACAACCATTCCAACCAGAAAAAATTTCTAATCTGTCTAAAATAAATAAAAATTTAAAAAATCCTATTTTTGATAAAAAAAATAAATTTTCTATCCCCTATTTTTGGGGAACTTTGGGTATAATATATAATAAGTCTATGATTCAAGAAGAAATTACTTCGTGGGCAGATTTATGGAATCCTAAGTACAAAAATCAGATTATTATGTATGATTCTCAAAGAGATGATATTGCTATTGCTTTAAAAAAGCTTGGGTATTCTATGAATACAAAAAATGAAAAAGAATTAAAAGAGGCAGAAGAGGCACTTGTGGAACAAAAACCACTTGTTTATGCATATTTAGCAGATGAAGCAAGAGATGTAATCACTCAAGAAGATGCTGCTATATGTGTGATGTATAGTGGTGATGCCCTTTTAATGATAGAAGAGAATCCAAACTTGGAATATGTTGTTCCAAAAGAGGGTTCTAATTTATGGTACGATTCTTTTGTCATACCAAAAAATGCTAATAATCCAGATGGAGCCCATAAATTTATAGATTTTATGTGTCGCCCGGATATTGCAGCAATCAATGCAGAATATTGTGTTGGGTATTCAACGCCTATACCAGAAGCCATCGATTTATTACCTAAAGAAATTAGGGATAGTAAAGTGGCCTATCCGGATATAGAAGAACTTCCACCATTGGAAGTATATCGAGATGCAGGTTATTTAGTTGATATATATGATATAATCTGGACGCGAGTAAGAGCAGAAAAGTAAACTAATTAGGAGGACCTAGGATGAAAGATGTTAGTTATTTAATTATCGGAAATGGAATTGCCGGTCATTCGGCTGCTAAGGAGATTCGAAAAAAAGACAAGGATGGATCTATCTTATTAGTAACAAGTGAGAAGAGACATACCTATTTTCGAATTAAGTTGACAGAGTATATTGGTACAGGTTGTGACGAGGAAAAGGCCTATGTCAGTAATGAAGATTGGTACAAGAAAAATAACATTGATGTACTCCTAGATACGGAAATGACTGCTTTTGATCCTAAAACAAAAAAGGCAACATTATCCAATGGAGAGGAAGTTATTGGGGAAAAGGTATTATTGGCTATGGGAAGTAGCCCATTTATTCCACCTATAAAAGGTGTGGAAAAAGAGGGCGTCTTTGCAATGAGAACGATGGAAGACTTAGAAGCATTTTTAGCCTATATTGACGATAAGGAAAAATTAGTTGTTATAGGTGGTGGTTTACTAGGTTTAGAAGCAGCTTATTCCATTTTACAAAGGGGAAAGGATGTTACCGTAATTGAATCCTTTGATTATGTTTTGGGACGTCAATTAAATCGTGAACTAGGCCTAGATCTAAATGATGAATTGGAAGATATGGGGATTCATGTTCGTGCAGGACAAAATACTAAGGAGTTTCAAGGAGATGCTCATGTAGAAAAGGTTATTTTAGAAGATGGAACAGAGATTGAAACAGATGGTATTTTACTCTCTACAGGAATTCGCCCAAATATAGATTGTATCAAGGATAGCGGTTTAGCTATTCATCGTGGGATTGTGGTAAACACCCACTTAGAAACAGGATACGAAGGAGTCTTTAGTGCAGGAGATATTGCTGAAGTAGACGGAAATATTATGGGACTTTGGACAGCAAGTATGGAAATGGGACGGATTGCAGGGACAAATATGGTAGAGAAAGATGCTCTAGAATATGAACAGCCAAAACTATTTACCAATCTAGAAATTGGGGATATTCGTATCTTTAGTTGTGGGGATGTAACACATTATGATGAAATTTATCAATTTGATTCTGGTGATGACCATCATAGAGTGTTTGTGGAAAATAATAAAATTGTTGGTGGAATACTAGATGGAGATATTAAAGAAAGAAATAAGATTAAAAAATTAGTATTTTCTCAATCTGATGTTCGGGAATTAGAGTTAGCCTCTATTCCATTTGAATGTAGAAGAGGGGATTGTTAGATTTTTAAATATCTTCATGATTATGAAAAAGATATTGACAGAAGAAATATCTTCATGTATCATTAGTACAAATATAAAAACTTATAAAAAGAAGAGTATTTAATGGAATTGATTACAGAGAACTTCGTTTGGTGAGAGAAGTAGATTGAACATTAAAGAACATGGTCTTTTTTAGGTGATGCTGAATTTTTTAGGCATCAACGGGTTCGCCCGTTATAGCGATAGGGTATGATAGTACCTGAAGAGGTTATTATTGTGAGATAATAATAAATTAAGGTGGTAACACGGAATCTTTAGCTTTCGTCCTTTTCTAGGACGGAAGCTTTTTTATTTTATGAAGGAGGAAGTATGAATTATAAAAATCTAGATTTAGAAACCATATGTGTCCAAGGTGGATATAAACCTAAAAGTGGGGAACCAAGAATTTTACCAATTGTCCAATCTACAACGTTTAAATATGATGATGCAGATGAAGTAGGGGATTTATTTGACTTAAAGAAAGAAGGCCATATGTATAGTCGTATTTCTAACCCTACAGTTGCAGCTTTAGAGGAAAAAGTTGCACAACTAGAGGGCGGAGTATTAGCTGTTGGAACATCTTCTGGACAATCGGCAACCTTAAATGCTATTTTGACGATTTGTGAATCGGGAGATCATATTGTAGCGATGAATAATTTGTATGGAGGAACTTATACTTTACTTTCTTCCACCATTAAGAAGTTAGGAATTACAACGACTTTTGTACCTTTAAATGATGAAGAGGAAATTAGGAAAGCCATCAAAGAAAATACGAAATTAGTATTTGGTGAAACCATTGGAAATCCAGGAGTAGAAGTTTTAGATATCGAAAAAGTAGCTTCCATTGCTCACGAATATGGATTACCACTTTTTGTGGATAATACATTTGCAACTCCCTATTTGTGTAGACCTTTCGAGTATGGAGCAGATATTATAACACATTCTACAACAAAGTATTTGGATGGTCACGCAACATCTGTTGGAGGTATGATAGTTGACAGTGGTAAGTTTCCTTGGGATAATGGTAATTTTCCTGAGTTGACGGATAAAGATCCGAATTACCATGGACTAAGTTATACTGAGACTTTTGGTAATCAAGCCTTTGGGGTTAAAGCGAGGGTGGTTTTTATACGTGACTTTGGAAATGTTCTTACTCCATTTCATGCATTTTTAACAAATTTAGGTTTAGAAACCTTGGCGTTAAGAATGAAAAAACATTCAGAAAATGCCTTAGAAGTGGCTAAGTTTTTAAAGGAACATCCATCGGTAGAATGGATTCATTATCCAAAACTAGAAGGGGATACCTATTATAATTTAGGAAAAAAATATTTACCAAGAGGAGGTAGTGGAATCATATCTTTTGGAGTAAAAGGAGGAATAGAAGAAACGAAAAAATGGATTAATCAATTACAATTAGCCTCTTTAGTAGTTCATGTTGGTGATATTCGCACCCATGTTCTTCACCCTGCTAGTATGACTCATCGCCAGCTTAGTGAAGAAGCCCAAAGAGCTGCTGGGATACTACCTAATATGGTTCGTTTATCCGTTGGAATTGAAAATATAGAGGATATTATTAAAGATTTGGAAGGTGCTTTTGTAAAATAGGAGGGAATTATGCCACTGATTATACCAAAAGATTTAATTGGAGAAGATATTTTAAAGAGAGAACGAATTTTTACGATGATGGAAACAGAAGCTCATCATCAAGATATTCGTCCTATTAAAATTGGAATTGTAAATTTAATGCCGAAAAAAGAAGAAACAGAATTGCAAATACTACGAATGCTTTCTAATTCTGCTCTACAAATTAATATTGATTTAATTCATATGCAAAGTTATAGCTCCAGTAATACAGATCAGCGGCATCTTGACAGATTTTACAAAGTTTATGATGATATTAAAGATGAAAAATACGATGCTTTGATTATTACCGGTGCTCCTGTGGAAAAAATGGAATATGAAAGGATTATCTATTGGAAAGAATTAAAGAAAATTTTTGATTTTGCAAATAAAAATGTATATTCTACCATGTTTATTTGCTGGTCGGCTCAAGCGGCTCTCCATTATTTTTATGATATTCCTAATAATGTTTTAGAGGAAAAATTATTTGGTGTTTTTAAATATGAAAAACAAACAGATCATAAACTTTTAAAGGGTTTTGATGATGAGTTTTATATACCTCAATCAAGATACACGTCTGTTAGTGAAGAAAAAGTATTACAATATGAGGATTTGGAAGTTCTTGCAGCAAGAGAGGATACTGGAGTAAGTATTGCTGCTTCTAAAGACAGTCGATTTATCTTTTCCTTTGGCCATTGGGAATATGATAAGGATACATTGCATCAAGAATATCTTAGAGATATTGGAAAAAAACTAAAAATTAAACCTCCAAGTAATTATTATCGAGAGGACAATCCAAATAAACCTATTAAAGTTACTTGGCGTTCTGCTGGAAATCTATTTTTCACTAATTGGCTTAATTATTGTGTTTATCAGGAAACTCCTTATGAATTAGACGAGATTCAAAAGAAAAATGTTTCTAAATTTGGGGGATCTTCCTTAAGTGATGCAGGTCAATTTAAAAAAGTCAAAGATATTATTCTATCGAAAGATGATCGAGATGTGATTGTAGTTTCTGCACCAGGGAAGCGTCATTTAAATGATACAAAGGTTACTGATGATTTGATTCATGTTTCTGAAACAAAAGAAAATATAAAGGAATTAGAAGGTATTGTTCAACGTCTTCAAAATGAGCTTGATTTTTATAAAGATGACTTAAATTCTGTTCTAGATTCTATTCAATGTAGATTTTTAAATATAGTCAATGACCTAGATTTAGACGTGGAAGCAAAATCTCATATTTATCAAGTTTTTGATAACATCCATTCCATGAATTCTAAAGATGAAATTATTAGTCGTGGTGAATATTTAAATGGTTATTTATTAGCAAAATATTTAAACTATTCTTTTGTAGATAGTAAAAATCTTATTCTTTTTGATGAAAAAGGAGAGGTAGATATCCATGGAAGTATTCAAAGAATTCAAGATCAATTAAAGGGAAAAAATAAGGTGGTTGTACCTGGTTTTTATGGTGAGGATAAAAATGGAAATATCAAAACTTTAGAACGAGGAGGTTCAGACTTAACTGGTTCTTTAATTGCAAGAGCTCTTCATTCTAATGTTTATGAAAACTGGACAGATGTAAATGGTGTAATGACCGGAGATCCAAAGGTTGATGAAAGGGCAAAGACGATTTCTAAATTAAATTATGATGAATTGAAAGAAATTGTGGAAGAAGGGGCAGATATATATTATCCAGATGCAATAGCGCCTTTAAAAGAAAAAAATATAATGATAAGGATTTTAAACACCAATGATCCTGAATCCCAAGGGACTGAAATTAAAGACTAAGGTAGAAGGGGAAGTAAGGAAAAATTCTTAACTTTTTCTTTGTTTCTTAGCTAATTCTTCATGAATCAATGGTAGAAAAAGAAATAACTATAGGATTTTCCACGATTCCATGGTATGATATAAAATATATAACCTATATTTGAACTTTGGAAAGACGGAGGATTGTGGAATGAACAGAAAATTGAAGAATATAGTAATTTTTGGAATTTTTCTCTTACTTCTATTCTTGTCCACATTTAGTAGTTTTTTTGGTACAGAATATAATTGGCCATTAGCATCTAATCGAAGTACTTCTTTTGATGGATTAATTTTTGATGAGCCAGCAAATGTATCGAATTTAAATGTGACACGATCAGTACGGGAAGAGGAAGGGAATGTCCTAATTAAATATGATGTGGGATTCTCTTATACAGGTGAACCATCAAATATGCGGATTTTAGGCACCCCGGTAAGACAAATTTATTTCCCGGAAGATGTCCAGCCCCGAAAGAGTAATGTAACCCTTAAAGGGGAATATGGGAAAGTTAACGAAAATTTATTTACTAAGTTAAAGTTAAAAGATTTGTATACGAAAAGAGACGACTATGGGTTTACGACTAATTCTGAACTTAGAGTTCCGATGCGAGAAGCAATCAAAGATTATAAGTTTACCGTATATGAATCTCCAAGATCATTAGTTTATCGTGGTAAAACTAAACTTGCTGATACTGCAGTATTTTTAACAAATGGTCGAATTGAAAAATTTACTGATGCAAAATTAGCAGAAGAAAAATCAGGGATTAGCCCTTCAACTAAAACAGACAGTCAATCAGGATTATATATTAATTCCTTAGAGTTAATACATGATAAAGCTGTAAAGAATTTATCTCTTGTGGCAAATATTAATTCTGTGTTATTTATTGGGTCTACTTTAGTTTTATTAGTACTTTTATGGTTAGATAAAGAAAAACTACAACCTTTATATATGGTACTTATGATGATTATATTGGTTACCTTCCATCGATTTATCGACTCTGGTGTATCAACAAAGGCAGTACTGTTAATCTATCCAATCTATGCTTTTATAGCTGCTTGCTTATCTAAGCTTATGGGTAAAGATGAAATTTGGTTGAGTAAAAATGAGTTAAAACAATCAATAGGGTTTACAATTATTTTCTTTGTATTAATACTTATTATAATTATTATACCAAGAGCATTTTAATAGAAAGCGGACAAATCACCATTGTCCGCTTTATTTTATATTTATAGGATAACGCTATCAGAAAGTTTGAATTTTTAAATCTTATCAGTTATAATGTATGTATCATATTAAAAGGGGGAAATTATGAAAAACATGAAAAAGAAATCTCTGTTCTTAGCAATTGTACTAATTCTGTCTTTTGCATTGGTAGCTTGTGGTGGAGGTAATAGTCCTAACAACGCGAATAATGCTGGAAATAACGGAAATAATGCAGAAGCTAATAACAATGCCGAAGGCGCTGATGAAGGTACTGGCGAAGGCGGACAGTATACGGAGAAAGTTGGTTTTGTAACTGACGAAGGTGGAGTTAATGACCAATCTTTTAACCAAGGAGTTTGGGAAGGTCTTCAAAAGGCAAAAGATGATTTCGGAACAGAAGTATCCTATGTGGAATCACATCAAGCAGACGAATACTCTCCAAATATGGAAACATTATTAGATGATGATAATGCAGTAATCGTAGCAGCAGGTTTTAAACTTGGGGATGCCATCTTGGAGAAGGCAAATAATAATCCGGATGTAAACTTTGCAATCGTGGATATGGCTTACGACGAATGTCCTGACAACTTAGTAGGAATTTTGTTTAAGCAAGAACAACCTTCCTTCCTTGTTGGTTATATTGCTGGTCTTACTACAGAAACTGGAAAAGTTGGGTTTGTAGGTGGACAAGAAGGAAATATTATCTGGGCATTTGACTACGGATATGAAGCTGGAGTTCAGTATGCAGCAAAAGAACTTGGAAAAGAAATTGAAGTAGTAAAACAATATGTTGGAAACTTCTCTGATGCTGCAAAAGGTAAATCCATTGCTTCTACCATGTACAATGGTGGATGTGACGTAGTGTTCCATGCAGCTGGTGGAGCTGGAGATGGAGTTATTGAAGCAGCAAAAGAAGCTGACAAATGGGTAATTGGTGTAGACCGTGACCAAAATGATATGGCTCCTGATAATGTGTTAACTTCAGCAATGAAGAGAGCAGATGTAGCAGTTTATAATGTTGTTAAAGACTTAGCAAGTGGGAAAGAATTCCCAGGTGGAAGTACGATTGTCTATGGTTTGGAAAATGATGGTGCAGTAGATATTGCTCCAACTTCCGACAAGAATGTAAAACCTGAAATCTTAGAAAAGATTGATGGTCTTAAGGAAAAAATTATCAACGAAGAAATTGTTGTACCTGTAAATGAAGAAACATATAAAGAATTTGCAGAAACTCTATAATGTGTAAGATATAGTAATTAGAAAGCATCTCAAGTAATATTGAGATGCTTTTTCTTTTCATTTAAGAAGGATTTTAGGAGTTTAGTGATATATTCTTTTAATAATTCTCTAGCTATAGTATAATAGTCTTAGTATTTGTGAGGAGGGAAAACGTGAATAAGGGAATGAAACCATTTGCAGTAGAAATGAAAAATATCACTAAAAAATTTGGAGATTTTACGGCAAATGACGGCATCAACCTAGATGTAAAACATGGAGAAATTCATGCGCTCCTAGGTGAAAATGGAGCAGGGAAAAGCACTTTAATGAATATCCTATACGGTTTATATTCCCCTACAGAAGGTGAAATTTATATTAATGGTGAAAAAGCTGATATGGTAGACCCTAATGTAGCCATTAGTAAAGGACTAGGTATGGTTCATCAACATTTTATGTTAGTAGAACCCTTTACAGTATTAGAGAATATCATCTTGGGAATGGAGCCTATGAAGGGAATTACCTTAGATATGAAAAAAGCTCGGGAAAATGTTTTGGAGCTTTCAAAAAAGTATGGGTTAACAGTGGACCCTGATGCAAAAATTCAAGATATTACTGTGGGAATGCAACAAAGGGTGGAGATTTTAAAGGCTCTCTATCGTGGAGCAGATATTCTAATTTTAGATGAACCTACGGCTGTTCTTACTCCACAGGAAATTAAAGAGTTTACCCATATTATTCAGGGATTAGCTGAACAAGGTAAAACCATCATTATTATTACTCATAAGTTAAAAGAAATTAAATCTATGGCAGATCGATGTACCATAATACGTCGAGGGAAGAAAATTGGAACTGTTGATGTGGAAGATGTCTCCATTAAAGATTTGGCTGAGATGATGGTAGGAAGACAAGTTTTACTAAAAGTGGAAAAGGATAAACAGGTTCCTGGTGATGTATATCTAAAGATAGATGATTTAGTGGTCTCTGATATACGTAATATTAAAAAGGTAAATGGTCTTAATCTAGAAATTAAAGCAGGAGAGATCCATGGAATTGCAGGTGTTGATGGAAATGGTCAATCAGAATTATTAGAAGCTTTAACAGGTTTAAGACATGTGGAAAGTGGAAACATTTATTTAAAAGACGAAGATGTAACTAATTTTACCCCAGCAAAGATTCAAGAAAAAGGAATGTCTAATATTCCTGAAGACCGTCAAAGAAGAGGTCTCGTCCTTGATTTTACGGTGTCAGAAAATATGATATTAGAAAATTTCCAAAAAGAGCCTTTTTCTAAAAAAGGTATTCTTCAACATCAAAATATTGTACATTTTTCAGAAGAATTAATAGATAAATTTGATATAAGGCCTAGAAAACCTGAGTATAAAGCGGGTGATTTATCTGGTGGTAATCAACAAAAGGTAATTATCGCAAGGGAAATTACCAATGACCCTGATGTTTTAATTGCAGCACAACCTACACGAGGTTTGGACGTAGGGGCGATCGAATATGTACATCGTTTTTTAGTGGAACAACGAAATAAGGGAAGGGCTGTTTTATTGGTAAGTTTTGAACTTGATGAAGTCTTGGCCTTATCGGATCGTATTTCTGTTATATATGAAGGTAAAATTGTTCAAACTTTAGAACGAGATGAAACAGATGAAAATGAACTAGGTTTACTTATGGCAGGAGGTGAAAGAAATGAGCGTTAAACATCGTGGGAAGTTTTTCTATACGATTAACTCAATTATTCTAGGACTTCTTGTTGGAGCGATTATATTACTTTCTGTTGGAATCAATCCCATAGAAGCATACAAAGTTATATTTTTAGGAGCATTGGGAAAACCTAAGTTTATTGGCTGGACCATTGTACAAGGCATCCCTATTATTTTAACAGGGATATCTGTAGCCTTTGCTTTTAATACAGGGCTTTTTAATATTGGAGCTGAGGGACAGTATATTGTAGGTTCTCTTGGAGCAGTGTTAGCAGGTGTTCTTTTGGATTTACCTCCTGTAATTCATGGAATTGTAGCACTACTATGTGGATTAGGCTTTGGTTTATTATGGGCAGGTATGATTGGATTATTTAAAGCTAAATTTGGAGTCAACGAAGTAATCTCTTCCATTATGCTTAATTGGGTGGCTCTATATCTTAATAATTTCTTTTTAGAAATGCCTTTTTTGAGAAAACCGGAAAGTGATAACTCCTATCGGATTATGGAATCAGCAAGTATTCGTTTATTAGACGGGTGGAAACGTTCTGAGGCTGGACGGGCTATGCTAAAGGAACATAGTATATTAAAAGGTATCTTAAACCCTCCCATTCATTGGGGGATTATCTTAGCGATTTTAATGGCTATTTTAGCTTGGTATATTTTAAAGAAAACAACTTTAGGTTATCAATTAAAAGCTGTAGGTTTTAACAAAGATGCAGCAGAATATGGTGGAATCAATATTAAGAAAAACATTATTGTTTCCATGGCCATTTCAGGTGGGTTTTCCGGGTTAGCTGGAGCTATTACTGTATTGGGCGTGTCTCAAAATATTGGTATTCTAGCTGCTCAACAAGGATATGGATTTAATGGCATTGCAGTATCTTTAATTGCTGGGAACTCTCCATTGGCTTGTATCCCTGCAGGACTATTATTTTCAGGACTGACCTATGGTGGTGGAAAGTTAAACTCAAGTTTAAATACTCCATCAGAAATCATTAATATAATTATTGGAATTATTGTATTTTTTATAGCTATGCCAAAGTTATTGGATATCATCGAAAATGTAGTAAAGGGAAAGAGAGGTGGAAAGAATGCATAATATAGCAGTAATTATAGGAATTACTTTAATGTATTCTGCACCTTTAATATTTACAGCTATGGGTGGAATACTAAGTGAAAATACAGGTGTTGTGAATATTGGTCTTGAAGGGATGATGACAATTGGTGCTCTTATTGGAGCAACGGTAGGTTATTATTTTGGAAATCCATGGATTGCTTTTTTATCTGCTGGTTTGGCAGGAATGATGTTATCATTGATTCATGCTGTTGCTACAATCAATTTTTCTGCAGATCATGTTGTATCAGGAACAGCTATAAACTTACTAGGACCAGGTCTTGCTATTTTCCTATCAAGAATCTTTTTTGAAGGTGCGGCAATGACAAAACCGATTCCTTTTGAAAATAAAATGCCTCAAGTATTTACTGGTATCTTTAAGAAGGGAACAGTTTTAGATATTATCTTTCGTCAATATGCTACAGTATATTTAGCTTTCATTGTTGTTGGTGTCGTTTGGTTTGTACTTTACAAAACAAAATTAGGTTTACGAATTCGTTCTGTAGGGGAACATCCTGAAGCCGCAGAAACTTTAGGGATTAATGTTTACAAAATCAAATATATTGGTGTACTTGCCTCTGGCTTTTTAGCAGGTCTTGGAGGAGCTTGTCTTTCCTTAGCAGTTGTTGCAAATTACCGAGAAACATTAGTTTCTGGACAAGGATTTATTGCCTTAGCAGCAGTTATCTTTGGAAACTGGAAACCACAAGGGGCTGTAGTTGCTTGTTTGATTTTTGGAGCAGCACAAGGCTTGGTGGTATACTTGGGAATGAAAGGGATAGCAGTATCATCTAATTTACTAAATATGCTCCCTTATGTATTAACATTATTAGTATTAATAATATTTGTAGGAGAGGCAAATGGACCTTCTGCAAATGGAAAACCTTATGAAAGAAGTTAAAGAAAGTAGCCCCCCTATTTAAATAGGGGGGCTATAAATTATTAAGGTAAGTATAGATTATTGTTTTTAAGAAGAAAGATACAGGTCCCCAACTCGATATACGTCTCCTGCACCCATGGTAACTAATATATCTCCAGGTTTTAATAATGAATTTAAGTGATTCACAATTTCTTCAAAACCTTCCATATACACAGCTAGATCCCCTTTTTCATTAATAGCATCTACTAAGGTTTTTGAATGGATATTTCCATAATCTTTTTCACGAGCAGCATATATATCTGTAATAATTACAGAATCTGCTTCATGAAAGGATGTGGAAAATCGTTCCAATAATAATCTAGTTCGTGTAAATGTATGGGGTTGAAACACACATATAATATTTCCCTTTGCCCCTTGACGAATAGCGTGAATACTCGATTCGATTTCTGTAGGATGATGGGCATAGTCGTCTATCACTAAGACTCCTTCTTTGACACCCTTCTTTTCCAATCTACGATGAACGCCGGTATACTTTAACACACCTTCTATGGCTTCTTGAAAATCCATGCCTATAGAATGACAAGCTACTATTGCTGCAAGGGAATTATAAACATTATGTCTTCCCATAACCTTTAAGGTAACGGAAGAGATAAAGGTATCTTTATAGTATAAATCATATGTGGGAATACCATACTCATCGTATTTAATATTTCTTCCCTCATAATCCGCCTTTTGATCTAAGGAAAAAGTAATAACATTACATTCTGCTCTATGAACTAGAGTTTTTACATGTTCATCGTCAATATTGATAATAATGGTACCGTCTTTATTAACATTCTTTACATATCCTTCAAATGTTCGTCTAATATGATCCATGTTATCAAAATAATCTAAATGATCCTCATCCATATTTAAAATAATGGCAATACTTGGATAGAATTTTAATATATTCCCCTTATACTCACAAGCTTCTGTTAAAAGCAAATGGTTCTCTCCTAGTCGTACATTCCCATGGATGTCATCAAGATTGCCCCCTAAAAGAATGGTGGGGTCCAGTTCATGGTCTTTAATTGCTGATGATATCATTGATGTGGTAGTTGTCTTTCCATGGGTTCCAGAAACGGCAATGGAAATCTGATAACTTTTCATAAGTTGACCTAAAAAACTTGCTCGATCTATAATATCAATTTTTCTATGGATTGCACCTTTTAATTCTTCGTTATCTAATGAAATTGCATCTGTATATACTACTAAATCTACATTTTCCACCCATTTCGAAGAATGGTAATTATAAAGGGTAATCCCTTGTTGTTTTAAATGTTCAGTAATCTCCGAAGCTTTACAATCACTACCGGTGACAATATATCCATGGGAGTGGAGTATTTCTGCTAAACCACTCATACTAATGCCACCAATTCCGATAAAATGTACTTTTTTATATTTATGTTCATTTATGTTAAAAGAAACCAATATCCCTACCTCCTAAAATCTTATATTATTATAACATAGTTTAGATTACAAATATTTAAAGATTTTAAAATTTATGAATCTTTGCCTTTCGTTTTACAACGTTTTTATAGTATAATAATATAGAGAAGATGTAGAAAAAGGTGGTGAACAACATGAACATTACAGATATTCGGATACGAAGATTAACTACAGATAGTAAGATGAAGGCAATTGTTTCAGTTACCTTTGATGATGAGGTGGTTATCCACGACATTAAATTAATTGAAGGTGTAGAAGGTTTATTTGTCGCTATGCCTAGTCGTAAGCTTCCTAATGGTTCTTTTAGGGATATCGCTCATCCAATTCATTCAGAAGCTCGAAAAAAAATTGAAGATGCAGTTTTTGCAAAGTATGAAGAAGTTGTAAAAGAAATGGAATTGGAAACAGAAGTTAAAGAAGATAATGATACTCCTGAAGAAATAGAGTAGACCGGATCTTTATTAGTAATGGAATATAAAAAATGCACGAGAGATTCGTGCATTTTTTATATTATGTGAGTATTTGTTTTTTAAATTCATTTGGAGTAGAGCCAGTGTATTTTTTAAAAGTGGTTGAAAAATGACTTTGGCTTGAAAAACCACATTCAAATGAAATATATTCGAAAGTTTTTTTGTTTTCTCGAATTAATTCTTTCGCCCGATTTACTCTTTGGATATTAACATATTCACAAAATTTGTAACCTGTTTGTTGTTTAAATAAATGACAAAGATAATTTTTACTGATGTGAAGTTGATTAGAAACCATTTGTAATGTTAATTTTCTCGTGTAATTTTTATTTATAAAGTCTAAAGCTCCTTCAATAAGCTCATGGTCATTTACTCGTAATTCTCCAGCAAATTTATTTTTGTATTCTTCTAGCATATGTTCCCCAATATGTATTAACTCATGAACACCAGATTCTCTCATAATTAGTCTTTCGTAGTGTAGAGTCATTTTTTCTACGTCTTTACTATATTCTAGTAAGAAATAAGTATATAAGAACATATTTAGATGAGACAAATAATTTTTGGTAGAATCCAAAGATTGTGTATGTCTTTTTAAATCGTTAAAATATATATCTAATGCTTTGTGAAAAGTACTAGAACGTAAAACTCTCGCTAAGTTTAAATGATTTAACACAAAAGTTCCTCCTTTTCATAATTTTACAACAATGTATTTAAATTTTTAAAATCTAAATACATTATAATAGAATCATAATTGATAGTCAATATCACGATAAAATTTAGGAGGAATGAAATGAGCAAAATTAACATTATTTATTGGACTGGTACCGGAAACACAGAAGCAATGGCAAATGCAATTGCTGAAGGAGCAAAAGGCGAAGGCGCTGAAGTTGAAATTATCCCTGTAGGAGATGCAACGATTGAAGATGTTACCGGTGTAGATAAAGTAGCTTTTGGTTGCCCAGCTATGGGAGCAGAAGAATTAGAAGATACAGAAATGCGTCCATTTATGGATGAAGCTAATAAAGTGATTTCTGGTAAAAAAGTTGCTATCTTTGGATCCTACGAATGGGCAGATGGTGAGTGGATGAGAACTTGGCAAGAAGAAATTGAAGGAACTGGAGCACAACTAGTTGCTGATGGATTAGCTGTTTATGATAATCCTGATGAAGATGGAATTGATGATTGTAAGTTCTTAGGAAGAGACCTAGCAAAAGCATAAGTTGAAAAATAAAACTTTAGTCTTTCATACGTACTTACACTCTCTTGAAGATTTTGAATATTTACTTTATTTTTTAAAGGTTCAATGTGCACCGACAAGAGTAGGTTTAAAAGTTGGAACAATGTTAAATTTAACCCATACAACCAGACCTTTGTCAAAGATTTGGGAAAAGTATGAAAAAGAATTAAAGCGCCAACTTGGATTAGAGGCCTTTTGTTTAAAGGAAACGGACACATCGACCTTACTATTATTTTACAAAAAAGATGTTTTAGCCAATTACTTAAATCAAAAAGAGGTAAGAGCATTTTTAAAAGATTTTGGATATGATCATTGTAATAAATTTGAGGATTACTTATATTTACTAAAATCACATTTTAAAGGTCATTGTCCTAATGAAGTTGGGGTTTTTCTAGGGTATCCTTTAGAGGATGTTAGATCTTTTCATTGTAAGGGAGGAAGAGCCTGTTTAGCTTCTGGTTACTGGAAATGCTATCATAACGTAGAAGAAAGTCTGCATAAATTTAGGTTATTTGACCTTAGTAGAAAACATGCCATCGACATTATTATGAGAAAGAAAAAAATAGGTTAGGGAAAGTTTTCTTTTGTGCAAGGTCTAATAATGAAAGTAACACCGATATTTCTTAGGAAGTATCGGTGTATTTTTATTTCATTTTTTATGATAAAATATAATTTTAGAATATAGTTCAAAACATTTATAGAAGATTAAATGAGTAACCTTTTAAAAGAAGGATAGGAGTGATAGATTGAGAGTTTTACATGAATTACAAGGAAAAATGAAAGAGGAAAATATAGATTTTTATATTGTCCCAACTGGGGATCCTCATGGCTCTGAATACACCCCCTCAACCTATAAAGATCGAGAGTGGTTAACAGGATTTACTGGGAGTGCAGGAACTGCTTTAATAACTTTAGAGGAAGGGTTTGTATGGATTGATGGAAGATATTATATTCAAGGTGAAAAACAATTAAAAGGTTCAGGGTTTCAAATGAAAAAAGCTGGTCTCCCTGAAACAGAAACTTTAGAAGAAGCTATTTTACGGTTAGCAAAGCCACAAGATACCATTGGATTTAATGGGAAATTATTAATGGAATCTCAATTGAAATCTTTGAAAAAATCTTTAAACAAAAGAAAAGTATTTTATAAAGATAAAGATTTAATTTCACCTTTATGGAAGGATAGACCTGGACTGTCTAAAGAGGGATTATTTTTACTAGAGTTACAATATACAAAATATTCTGCGAGTGAGAAAATAAAACAAGTACAGGATATCCTTTGGGAAAAGAATCTAGATGGGACAGTAATCTCTTCTCTAGATGATATAGCATGGACTTGTAATTTACGTGGGAAGGATATTCCTGAAAATCCTGTATTTTATTCTTTTATGGTCATTACAAAACGTGAAGCAACTTTATATCTACCTGTTGAAAAACAAGAAAGAGAAATACTCGATTATTTAAGGGATCAAAATATCTATGTAAGAGATTATGATCAAATGTATTTAGATGGAAAAAATACAAGAGGAAGTCGACTATATCTTGACCCTCAAAAAACCTCAGCTACTTTATATAAAAACTTAGAAGAAGGAAATGAAATCCATGAGGGAATCAATATAACAACAAATCTAAAAGGAATAAAAAATGAGTTAGAAATTGAAAATCAAAAGAAAGCCTATATTACAGATGGGATAGCTCTAGTTAAATATTTCCATTGGTTAAAAAATCATGGGATTGGTACAAAAGAATTTGATGCACAAATACAATTAACGAATTTTCGTAAGGAATCAAATCTTTATATTGAAGATTCCTTTACACCCATATCTGCATATGGTTCGAATGGGGCAATGATGCATTATAGTGCTGATGCTAATGATTCTACTAGAATCGAACCGAAAGGATTTTATCTTATTGATTCTGGAGGTCATTACTTTACAGGCACTACAGATATCACAAGAACTTTAGCAATGGGTCCTTTAACAGAAGAAGAAATACGAGATTATACCTTAACATTAAAATCACATATTGCTTTAGCTACTACTGTTTTTTTAGAAAATACAACAGGAAATGAACTTGATGCTATTGCAAGACGACCACTGTGGAAATATATGATGGATTATAAATGTGGAACAGGTCATGGAGTAGGATATGTGTTAAATGTTCATGAAGGGCCTCATAATATTTCGAGAAATAAAATAAATGTTCCTTTAAAACCAGGTATGGTTGTTACAATAGAACCTGGTGTTTACAAGGAAGATAAATATGGAATACGATTGGAAAATGTATATGTTGTAAAGGAAGTTGGGGAATCTTCAGATGGTAAATTTTATGGATTTGAGGTCTTATCCTATGTTCCTTTAGAGCCAATGGCCATAGACCCATCTTTGTTAACCTCTGATGAATTAGATTGGTTAAACGAATATCATAAAATAACATATCTTTCATTAAAAGATTATATAAACGAAGAAACAAAAGACTGGTTAAAAGAAGTTACGAAACCTATTGGTGATTAAATGGATTTACAAGAAAAATTAAATGGATTACCGGATAAACCGGGAGTCTATTTGATGAAGGATTCCTCAGATACAATTATCTATGTTGGAAAAGCGAAAAGCCTGAGGAAAAGAGTTCGTCAATATTTTGGCTCCTACGGAAAATCTTCACGCAAAGTAAATTCTATGGTAAAACATATTCGTGATTTAGAGTATATTATTGTAGAAAATGAAGTAGAATCCCTTTTATTAGAACAAAATTTAATAAAAGAAAAGCGGCCAAAATATAATATTTTGTTACGAGATGATAAACAGTACCCTTATATAAAAGTTACCGTTCAAGAAACATATCCTCGTGTAATGAAGACAAGGAGAATATTAAAGGATGGGGCCAAGTATTTTGGTCCCTACCCTAATGCAACAGCTGTAAATGAAGCTATTGATATTTTTCACAATCTCTATCCCATTAGAAATTGTAAGTTAAATTTGGAAAAAAACATAGGGAAAGTAAGACCTTGTTTGAATTATTTTATTCATAGATGTGTCGGTCCTTGTTTGGGAAATGTAGATGAAAAAGAATACCGGAAAATGATTGATGAAATTTTAGAGTTTTTAGAAGGAAGAGATGAAATTCTTTTTGGAGAGTTAGAGAAAAAGATGAACAAAGCTTCTCAAAACTTAGAATTTGAAAAAGCTTGTGAATACAGAGATGCTTTACAGGCTCTACATGTTTTAACTGAAAAACAAGTAATGGCACATGCAGGAAAGGATTTAGAACAAGATGTTATTGGTTTAGCCCATGGGATGAATGAAATTTGTATTCAGATCTTTTTTGTACGTGGAGGAAATATTATTGGTCGAGAACATTTTTTCTTAGATAATTTTTATCACGAAGGAGAAGATGAGATTATCTCTTCATTTATCAAACAATTTTATAGTGGCGTTGCCAGGATTCCTAAAGAAATCATTGTGGAAGATTACCCTAGAGATCAAGAAGCCATAGAAATATGGTTACGTTCTTTACGAGGAACAAAGGTAGATATTATTAAGCCTCAAAGAGGGGAAAAGAAAGAATTATTAAAATTAGTAAAAGAAAATGCTTTAGATATGACGACAAAATATTCGAATCAATATCTTCGTAGACAGAGAAATGCTATCGTGGCATTGGAAGAACTTAAAGATCTTTTACATTTAAAGGAATTACCAGAACGAATAGAAGCATATGATATTTCAAATATTTCTGGAGTGGAATCTGTAGGATCTATGGTCGTTTTTGAAAAGGGGATTTCAAAGAAAAGTGATTATAGAAAATTTAGAATTAAATCCATTATAGGTCCAGATGATTATGGTAGTATGAGAGAAGTTTTACAACGACGATTTTTAAGGGGGTTAAAAGAAAAAGAAGATGAAGAATTTACTTCTTTTTCCCTTTTCCCAGATCTTCTATTCATTGACGGAGGGAAAGGACAGGTAAATACTGTTACTATGGTTTTACATGAACTTGGAGTGGATATTCCTATTGCAGGTTTGGTAAAAGATGATTTCCATCAAACAAGAGGTATTATTTTTAATCAAAAGGAATATCCCCTTGATGTGGATTCAAGGATTTACAAGCTTGTATTTCAGATTCAGGAAGAAGCTCATCGATTTGCCATTAATTATCACCGAAGTCTTCATAAAAAATCTATGTTTCGGTCAGAATTAGATAATATTCCTTGGATTGGCCCAAAAAGAAAACAAAACTTGATGAAACATTTTAAAAGTTTAGATAAGATCAAATCTGCATCAGAAGAAGAATTATTGGAAGTAAAAGGTATGAACCAAAAGGCGGTTCAATCTTTACGAAATCACTTTCAGAGAGGTGAAAAATGATTTATTTTACTTTAAATCGACTTATACGTGATTTACGATTTATAACTGTACACTTAGCAGAAGGATATGAAGATGTAAAAATTTCCACCAATGAATTAAACCGTCCTGGATTACAATTATGTGGATACTATAATAAATTTGCTCCCGATCGTATTCAAATTATTGGCGGCGCAGAATGGGATTATTGTTATCATTTAACAAGTGAAGAAAGATATGATTGTTTAGAACCAATCTTTCGTAGTGAGATTCCATTGATGATATTTTCAAGAGGTAACCTTGTTTTCCAGGAAGCGATTGATTTAGCAAAAAAATATAATCGTACACTTCTAAGCACTGAAGCTAAGACAAGTCAAATCATCAATCAATTAATCAATTATATGGATGCAGAATTAGCCCCTTCAACAAGGGCTCATGGTATCCTCCTAGACATCTTTGGGGTTGGAGTTTTATTAATGGGTGAGTCAGGAATCGGAAAATCAGAAACAGCTTTGGATTTACTTGTTAATGGACATAAACTTATTTCTGATGATTCAGTAATTATAAAAAGAATTGACGAAAAGCTTCTGGGAGTTAGCCCAGCAATTACAAGACATTTTATGGAAATTCGCGGTATTGGAATTATTGACGTCCAAAGACTTTTTGGAGTTGGTTATGTTATGGAAGAAAAAGAAGTAGAACTTATTATTCATTTAGTAGAATGGGATCAGAATAATGAGTATGATCGACTAGGTTTAGAAGATGAATTTGAAAATATTTTAGGAGTAGATATACCAAAAATGAGTATTCCTGTTCGAACAGGAAGGAACACCTCTATGGTAGTAGAAGTTGCTACTAAAAACTTTAAACAAAAAGAAATGGGATACAATCCTGCTCTTGCTCTAAACGAGCGTATTGTTAAAAATATTGAATATCGTAAGAGTACAGGTCTATAAACCTGTAAACCTAGTGTATTTCTTAACTTGGACCTTATTTTTATTACGATAATAAAGTTAACTTTTAAAAATCTTAACATGAAAATTCAATAAACTTACTTGAAAAGGATTGCAATACGATGTATTTTTTGTTATTATTACCATAAGAGGTTGTAAAAATTAACTTAATAGGAGGTTATTATATGGGTAAAGTTATGAAAACTATGGATGGAAACGAAGCAGCCGCTCACGTGGCCTATGCGTTTTCTGACGTAGCATGTATCTATCCGATTACGCCATCTTCACCAATGGCGGAACACATAGATGCCTGGGCATCACATGATAGAAAAAATATTTTTGGGCAAGAAGTACTTGTTAAGGAAATGCAAGCAGAATCTGGGGCTGCAGGGGCAGTTCATGGTTCTTTACAAGCTGGAGCATTAACTTCAACATTTACAGCATCCCAAGGTTTATTACTTATGGTACCAAATATGTACAAAATCGCAGGGGAACTATTACCAGGAGTTTTCCACGTAGCAGCTAGAGCATTAGCTTCTCATGCATTAAGTATTTTTGGGGACCATCAAGACGTTATGGCTGCAAGAGCTACAGGTTTTGCTCTATTAGCAGCAGGTTCAGTTCAAGAAGTTATGGACTTAGCTGGGGTTGCTCATCTTGCTTCCATTAAAGGTCGAGTGCCATTTGTTCACTTCTTTGATGGATTCCGTACAAGTCACGAAATTCAAAAGATTGAGTTAATGGACTATGATGATTTAGCAAAATTAGTGGATCAAGATGCAGTACGTGCATTTAAACAAAGAGCATTAGGTCCTGATGCACCTGAAGTTAGAGGTACTGCTCAAAATCCGGATATTTACTTCCAAGCTTTAGAATCTTCCAACCATTTCTATACAGATATTGTTGATATTACTGATGATTATATGAAGAAAATCAGTGAAGTAACTGGAAGAGATTATGGGCTATTTACTTACTATGGTGCAGAAGATGCAACTAAAGTTATTATTGCAATGGGTTCTGTTACTGAAACGATTGAAGAAGTTGTAGATTACTTAAATAATAAGGGAGAAAAAGTTGGTGTTGTAAAAGTACATCTATATAGACCATTCTCCAAGAAACACTTAATGGAAGCAATTCCAAAGACAGTTACAAAAATAGCTGTATTAGATAGAACAAAAGAAAAAGGAGCAATTGGAGAACCATTATATCTTGATATAAGAGATGCATTCTATGACGAAGAAAACCCACCACTAATTGTAGGCGGACGATATGGACTAGGTTCTAAAGATACCACTCCTTCTCAAATTAATACTGTATTTAAAAATTTAGATGCAGATGAACCGAAGAAATACTTCACGATTGGTATTGAAGATGATGTTACTCATTTATCTTTAGATGTAGATGAAATTATTCATACAGAACCAGAAGGAACCATTGCTTGTAAATTCTGGGGCTTTGGATCAGATGGAACTGTTGGAGCAAATAAATCTGCCATTAAGATTATTGGTGATGGAACAGATATGTATGCGCAAGGATACTTTGACTATGACTCTAAAAAATCTGGTGGGGTTACAATGTCTCACTTACGTTTTGGAGACAAAAAGATTACATCAACGTATCTAATTCAAGAAGCTGATTTTATATCTTGTTCAAAACAATCCTATATTTACCAATACGATTTATTACGTGGGTTACGTAAAGGCGGAACCTTCTTACTAAATACGATTTGGAACGAAGAAGAAATTGACGAACATCTTCCTGGATTTATGAAAAAATATATTGCAGAAAATGATATTAAGTTCTACACAATTAATGCAACAAAAATTGCAGCTGAAGTTGGACTTGGTGGTAGAACGAATATGGTTATGCAAGCAGCTTTCTTTAAGCTTTCTAATGTACTTCCATTAGATGAAGCTGTATCCAAACTTAAAGATGGTATTGTTAAAGATTATGGAACCAAAGGCGATGACATTGTTCAAATGAACTATAAAGCTGTTGATCTTGGTATGGATGCAACCCATTTATATGAAGTACCAGAATCATGGAAAAATGCAGAACCTGATACAGATCATACTATTCCAGGAGCACCGGACTTTATCAACGAAGTACTAGTTCCAATGACTCGTCAAGAAGGTAATGACCTTCCTGTAAGTACATTTGTTGGTCGTGAAGATGGAACATTCCCTGCAGGAACTTCCAAGTTTGAAAAACGTGGAATTGCTGTGAATGTACCACATTGGAAGATTGAAAATTGTATCCAATGTAACCAATGTTCCTTTGTTTGTCCACATGCTGTTATTCGTCCATTCTTATTAGATGAAGAAGAGAAAAATAACGCACCAGAAACTTTTGAAACTAAAAAAGCAACTGGTAAGGGTACAGAAGGTTTGGCATATCGAATTCAAATTTCACCTCTTGACTGTACAGGATGTGGAAACTGTGCACAAGTTTGTCCTGCTAAGGAAAAAGCACTTGTTATGACTCCTTTCGAAGAAGAGTTTGAAATTGAAAGCAAAAACTGGGATTATGCAATTGATGAAGTAACATCGAAAGAAGATTTATTCGAACCGAATAATGTTAAAAATTCTCAGTTCTTTATGCCTCATTTAGAGTTCTCTGGAGCATGTGCAGGTTGTGGAGAAACTCCATATATTAAATTGATTACCCAATTATTTGGTGATCGTATGATGATTGCAAATGCAACAGGCTGTACTTCCATTTGGGGAGGCTCTGCACCAAGTATGCCATATTGTACTGATTCTTGTGGTAATGGACCTTCTTGGGCAAACTCTCTATTTGAAGACAATGCTGAATACGGCTATGGTATGAAAGTTGGAGTTCGTCAAACAAGAGATCGTTTAAAATTATTACTTGAAAAACTAAAAGAAGCAAATGTAGATAATGATCTAAATGCTGCGATTGATGAATGGATAGAGAATATGGAAGACTTTAAAGGAAGTAAAGCAGCTTCTGCAAAGATCTTACCATTCTTAGATAAAGAATATAATGATGAAGAAGTAAAAGAAATTGTAAAAGATCTTGATTCACTAAAAGGATTCCTTGTTAAGAGAAGTCAATGGATCTTTGGTGGTGATGGTTGGGCATATGATATTGGATTTGGTGGACTAGACCATGTTCTAGCATCTGGGGAAAATGTAAATATCTTTGTTGTGGATACTGAAGTATACTCTAATACTGGAGGACAAGCATCTAAAGCTACCCCAACTGCAGCCATTGCTCAATTTGCTGCATCAGGAAAGACAGTTAAGAAAAAAGATTTAGGTCTAATGATGACATCTTATGGTTATGTATATGTTGCACAAATTGCAATAGGAGCCGATAAAAATCATGCACTAAAAGCAATTAAAGAAGCTGAAGCATATGATGGACCTTCTTTAATTATTGCATATGCTCCTTGTATTAACCACGGAATTCGTCAAGGTATGGGAGTTTCTATTGAAGAAGAAAAGAAAGCAGTAGAAACAGGATACTGGCACTTGTATCGCTATAATCCTGAACTTAAGAAAGATGGTAAGAATCCATTTACATTAGATTCTAGACCACCGAAAAAACCATATCGTGAATTCTTAGACGGTGAAGTTCGTTATACTTCCCTTAAGAAGTTGTTCCCAGAAAGAGCAGAGAATTTATACTCTCTTGCTGAGGATCATGCAAAAGAAAGATATGAAAGATACAAAAAATTGGCGGAAGACGATAGAGCAGGAGAATAATATTATTGTAAAAAGAGGGGCAATTGCCCCTCTTTTTATGTTATAATTCACTGTAGGGGTAAGTAATAAAAAATTCCTAAAATATATTTTAGGAGTGATAATATGAAGAATGTGAAGGAACAATCTAAGAAACTACGTGAGTTTATTGATGCTGCAGATGGGATTATACTAGGTATTGGAAATGGTCTTTTTCAAGATTCCTTTAAAGACTTTGGGTCTAAGGAACTTATTAAGGAATGGATGCCTCTAATGGCTGAAAAGGGCTATAAAAACATTATCCATGCAATGCGTGCACATTATTGGTTTGATGAAGATGAAGCTTCTGAGTATTGGTCTTTCTGGGCGCCATATATTAAGAGGATGCGCTATGAAACAGAATTATTACCAGGATATCAGGCTTTATATGAATTGGTAAAGGATAAAGAATATTTTCTTATTACCACTGCTTTTGACGGACAATGGGATAAAGCAGGTTTTTCAAAAGATAGAGTTTTAGCCTACAATGGAGATGCAGGGTATAATCAATGTTATGTTCCTTGTACTTTTGATCGATATTATAATGAAAAAGAAATTTATAAAATGACTAGTCACATGACAGAGATTGGATCCATTCGTCAAGATTATTTATCACGTTGCCCAAAATGTGGGAATTACTTAGTACCTAATATTCGAACGGAAGAAAATTTTGTAGCAGAACCCTATTTAGGAACAAAGGATTTACTAAATGATGTGTTAAAAAAGCTAATCAATAAAAATGTACTCTTCCTAGAAATTGGAGAAGGGTTTGACCAACCTGGTTTTATCCGCTATCCATTTGAAGAAATGACAAAACAATTTGAACATGGGGTATTGGTAAGATTAAATGAAAAAGACCCTGATTATCCTGAAGAACTTAAAGACAAGATTTATATTATGGACCATAATATTTCAGAGATCTTAATTCAAGCAGTAAAAATTTAAAATAAATAATAAAAAAGTATTGACAAATAAAATTTAATTGGTTATGATAGACAAAATTAAAGATTAACGTTGACGAAGAGAAAAATACTTTTGTGAACTTTACAGAGAATCGGAATAGGTGAGAGCCGATGAGGAAACGGGTATATAATATTCACTTCTGAGTTGGACGATAGAATTTCAAAGTAGATCGTCCCGGGAGCTTCCGTTAAAAAAGCTGAGGATTTATAGATCCAATAGAGTGATAACTAATGTTATAATTTAGGTGGTACCGCGAATAGTCTTTCGTCCTAATATAGGGCGGAAGATTTTTTTATTTTAACAAAAGAGGAGGAAAATATGAAAAAGAAAGTGACAAAGGTTTTAGCAGGTTTATTAGTTTTAGTACTACTACTAAGTGGTTGTAGTGGAAATAATGGTGGCAATAATAGTAAAAATAATGAAGCTCTAAACAATGAAAATGGTGTAGAAAATCAAGGGGAGCAACAGGAAGAAGTAAAATCTTATAAAGTTGGGATTGTTCAATATATGGATCATGTCTCTTTAGAAGCAGCTCGTCAAGGATTTGAAGATGAAATCAAAAAAAGCGGATTAGATGTTACTTTTGATTACCAAAATGCCAATGGAGATGCAGCATTGACAACCCAAATTCCACAAAAATTTGTTGGGGATAAAGTGGATTTAATTTATACGATAGCAACTCCAGCTGCACAGGGTGCATTAAATGTAACTACGGATATTCCAATTCTATTTGCAGCAGTTACAGACCCTCTAGGAGCAGAATTAGTAGATGATTTAGCTCAACCTTCAGGTAATGTTACTGGTGTTATAGATTATATGAATCCAAAAACACAAATAGAAAGTTTCTTAAAAATCTATCCAGATGTAAAAACTTTTGGTGTTATTTATAATACAGGAGAACAAAATTCTCGTACACAATTAGAAGAATTGGAAAAAGTTGCTAATGAAATGGGATTAGAAATAAAAGCAATGGGAATTTCATCTGTGAATGATATTCCACCAACGGTTACTTCCTTAAAAGGTTCTATGGATGCATTTTTTGCAATGACAGATAATACTGTAGCAAGTGGAGCTTCTTTAGTTGCTAAAGAACTAAGAGATGCGAAAATTCCAAGTTTGTCAGCTGAAGAAGGACAAGTAAAAAGTGGTTTACTTTTAAGTGAAGGGGTAGACTATTATGAACAAGGAGTCCAAGCTGCAAAAATGGCGATAAAAATATTAGAAGGAACAGCAATTTCAGAAATACCAGTAGAAGAGCCAGAGAAATTGGTAAAAGTTGTAAATGAAGAAACTGCTGAGATTTTAGGTCTTGATTTAACAGATCCGAACTTTGAAAATGCCGAAAAGGTAAAATAATTTTATTAAATTTTGAAAATTTTTAGATTTTTTTCATTTTATACTTGACTTACGGGGAAATATGATTTATATTAATTACTAACATAAAAAGCGCAAAAGAGAAAAAAGAAGTGATCATTCATTTTCAGAGAGTTTTCGGTTGGTGGAAGAAAACATTGAACCACTTTACATACACTCTTTAGCTTATTTGTTGAAATTTAGTAGGCAAATACGGAGTCCCCCGTTATCTTAGGATAGGAATTCATGTTGATTCCGAAAGAGGTAATTCATTAGAATTATGAAAATGGGTGGTACCACGTAAGTCAAGTCTTTCGTCCCTAGTTGGGAGGAGAGACTTTTTTTATTACAAAAAAGGAGAATAGAATGAAAAGATTAGGTGGAAAAGGAATAATTATTATTTTATTGGTTAGTTTATTGTTAGTTGGTTGTGGTGGCGGAAATAATAAAGCTGCTAATGAGGGAAATGAAAATACATCTAACAATACGGTAAACACGGAAAATGGAAATAATGAAGCGGAAGCTTCTGAAGAAAATGTACAAGTAAAAATTGGTATTTTACAATTAGCAGAACATATTGCATTAGATCGAGCTAGAGAAGGGTTTGAAGAAGAATTAAAATCTCAAGGAATAGATGCTGGTATTGATTTAGTTAACGCTCAAGGAGATTTAAGTTTAACTTCTACTGCTCCGAAAAAATTTATTGAAAGTGACGTAGATATTATTTATGCAATAGCTACTCCTGCAGCACAAGGTGCATTAAATGCCATTGGGGATAAGGATATTCCACTAATTTTTAATGCAGTAACAGATCCTGTAGCAGCAGGACTTGTTGAAAGTATGGAAAAACCTGGTGGTAATGTTACGGGAGTATCTGATTACTTTTCAACAGAGGAACAATTAGATGGTTTTATGAAAGCATTCCCTGAGATGAAGACTATTGGAGTACTTTACTCTACAGACGAAGCAAATTCTCAAGTTCAAGTGGATGAATTAAAAGAGTTAACGGAGAAAAAAGGGTTGAAACTTGAAACTGTTGGAGTTAGTTCAGTTAATGATGTTCCAACTGCAATGACATCCTTAGTAAATAAAATTGACGGATTTTTCTGTATCACCGATAACCTAGCTGCAAATTCTGCAACTATTATTGGAGATATGCTTGCAGAGAAAAAGATTCCATCTTTTGCAGCTGAACAAGGACCAGTGGAGATGGGACTTTTAATGACAGATGGTGTGGATTATAAAGCCCTTGGTCATGAAGCAGGAAAGATTGCAGCAAAAATGATTAAAGATAAAACCCCAGCAGGTGAGATACCTGTATTACGAGCTACAGAATCAAAAAAAGTAGTGAATGAATCTGTGGCAGAACGTATGGAATTAGATATTAATTCTGACATCTTTGAAGGTGCGGAAAAAGTAAAACTAAAATAAAGTGAGGTAGAAAATGGGAGCGGGTATATTAGCATTTGGACCTATTTTATTAGTGTCAGTGGAGCAAGGATTTGTTTTTTCCTTGCTTGCCATTGGCGTAATGTTAACATTTAAAATTCTAGATATTGCTGATTTGTCGGTTGAAGGAACATTTCCCCTAGGGGCCTTTGTATTTGCGAAAATGATTACACAAGGATTATCACCAGGTATTGGCATGGCACTAGGCTTTCTTGCCGGTTGTCTTGCAGGTTCCTTAACATATTTTTTATATAAAAAAGTGCATATTGCTGCATTACTATCTGGAATTTTGACGATGACTATTTTGCACACTGCAAATTTAAGAATTACAGGAAAAAGTAATGTACCCCTTCTTAATTTTCCGAATATATTTGATTATTTTGGAGGAAAGAATAAATTAATAATTTTATTTGCTATAGCTTTAGTTATTAAATTATTGTTAGATTGGTTTTTTAAAACAGAAAAAGGCTATCTTCTTACAGTAACAGGAGACAATGAAAAGTTAGTAAGGGCTTTAGGAGAAAATCCAAATAAATATACATTTTTAGGACTTGTATTATCCAATGGTTTAGTATCATTATCAGGTTCGTTAATGGCACAGTTCCAAGGATATATTGATATTACAATGGGACAAAGTATGATAGTTACAGCACTTGCTAGTATTATAATAGGGGATACTTTACTAAAAAATAGTAAAAAATTAAGATTAACCACAAGGGCAATCTTAGGTGCAATTATTTATAGAATTATATATGGTATTGCCTTACACATTGGTTTAAATCCTGATGATTTAAAAGCAATTACTGCATTTATTGTAATTATTTTTATTGCTTATAATAATATTACTGCATTTCGTACAGGACAAAAACAAATTAAGAAAGGAAAGAGAGAATATGCTAAGAATTAAAGGACTAAGTAAGACCTTTTACCCTGGGACTCCAGAAGAAAATATTGTATTTCAAAATTTTTCTTTAGATATAGAAGATCATACTTGTACAGCAATTTTAGGACCTAATGGTTGTGGAAAATCGACTCTTTTTCAAATGATATCAGGAAGTCTTGTACAAGATGATGGAAGTATAGAACTTGATGATTTTCTGTTAACAGATTTGCCTGAAGAAAAAAGGGCAAAATATATCGGGAAAGTTTCCCAAGATCCCTCTATGGGAGTATCCCCAAGTTTAAGTATTTTGGAAAATATGTCCATAGCTATGAAAAAGGGAGAACCATTTTCTTTTAAAAAACTTTTGAAGAAACAGGATCTTAATTTTATTGTAGCAAAATTAAAAGAGTTGAACCTTGGATTAGAAGATAAATTAAATACAGAAGTGAAATTCTTGTCTGGAGGCCAAAGACAATCTTTAAGTCTTCTTATGGCCACCTTACGAACACCTAGAATTTTACTTTTAGATGAACATACGGCGGCTTTAGATCCAAAGACAAGTCGTTTAATTATGGAAAAAACAAAAGATTTTATTCAAAGAGACGGACTAACAACCCTTATGATAACCCATAATTTAAAAAATGCCATTGATTATGGAGATCGTATCATAATGTTAAATGAAGGTCAGATTGCTTTAGATGTTGATGCTAATTCTATTCGTGAAGACGAATTATTAAAACTTTACAATGAACAAGTAGAACAGTCTTTACGTAGTGAATTTCTACAAGCTGTTTAAAGAAATAATTTCTGAATATAATTTTTTACATCATCATGATATTTTTCATGATGATAGGCTATGTCTAGAGTTCCTAAGATATAGCCTATTTTTGACCCTACATCAAATCTTTTTCCTTGAATAAAAACTCCTGTGATATTTTGTATTTCTAAAAGTTTTTGTAAACCATCGGTTAATTGTATTTCATTATGATAACCAGCCTCTAGTGTTTCTAAAATAGGAAAAATTTCAGGGGTAAGAATATATCTTCCAATAGAAGCAATCGTACTAGGAGCTTCTTGAGGACTTGGTTTTTCAATGATAGATTTAATATTGATAAATGAATCAGTCTTTTCCCCTTGGACAATTCCATAAGCAGAAACTTCTTCTCTTTTTACTTTAGTAACACCAAGAATAGAATGATTCTTTATTTGAAATACATCAATCAATTGTTTTAATATAGGGTTGCTATGAACAAAAATTTCATCTCCTAAAAGGAGGGCAAAAGGTTCTTTTCCTATCCCTTCTTTTCCTAAAGAAACAGCATGCCCTAGTCCTAAAGGTTCTTTTTGTTCAATAAAATGTATCTTTACAGAATGTTCTTTAGTTATATTAGACGAAAAATACTTGATAATAGTATCTTTATCTCTTCCAATAATCATATAGATATCTTTGATTCCTGAATTTATACATTCGTCTACAATATACTGTAGAATTGGTTTATCAATAATAGGGAGCATTTCTTTTGGTAATGATTTTGTAACTGGTAAAAAACGAGTACCTAGTCCTGCTGCTGGAATCATTGCTTTTGTAATATTCATAATCCACCTCTTTGGGTATATTATAACATAAGTCAATGAAGAATTAGGAAGGAGTAGGTATGTCAGTTTATGATTTTACTGTAAAAGATTTTAATGGGGAAGATATTTCACTAGAAAAATATAAACAGAAAGTTTTACTAATCGTTAACACTGCTAGTAAATGTGGATTTACCCATCAATATGAAGGTTTACAAAGACTATACGAGAAATTTAAAGATAGGGGATTTGAAGTATTGGCCTTTCCTTGTAATCAATTTTTACATCAAGAACCAAAGGATAATAAAGAGATCCAAAGTTTTTGTGCAGTAAATTTTGGGATTTCATTTCCCGTCCTAGGAAAAATAAAAGTAAATGGTAAGGATGCAGAACCATTATATGAGTATTTGAAGAAGGGAACCGACGGAAAGAGAATTTCTTGGAACTTCAATAAATTCTTAGTCAATAAAAAGGGTGAGCCAATAAAACACTATGGTTCAAAAGTAAAACCTATGGATTTAGAAGAAGATATCTTGAAACTTCTAGAAGAATCATGTTAAAAGAATGTACTGTAGTTATGGAAAAAGGATTATAAAATTAATAAAATGAAAGCACGCTTTAAAAAAAGCGTGCTTTTCATCTTAAAATTTTGCTGTTTTAACAAAGTGGTATAAAGTTTTTACATGAGTTCCTGTTCCACCTTTAGGGAGTGAACCAATTTGACGATCTAACCAAGCAGTTCCTGCTATATCCATATGAACCCATGGAATTTCTTCCACGAAGTTTTCTAAAAATAAACCTGCAGTAATTGTCCCTGCCCCCATGATTTTACTAGTATTGTATATATCCGCCACTTCTGATTTAATATATTTTTTATATCCTTTAAAGTTTGGTAATTCCCAAATAGGTTCGTCTGAAATATTTGCAGCTCTTTGCACTTTTTCTAATAGTTCTTTATTATTTGTAACAACACCAGAAGCCAAGTCTCCAAGAGCTACGATACAAGCTCCTGTTAAAGTTGCTAAATCAATAATACAATCTGGTTTAAATTCTGTTGCCATATAGTATAGGGAATCGGCTAAAGTAATACGCCCTTCTGCATCAGTATTTCCAACTTCAATGGTTTTTCCTGATAAGGAACCGATAATATCTCCTGTATGATAAGCTTTACCGGAAATCATATTTTCACAAAGTGCAGCAACACCAATAACATTTTTGTCTAATTTATTTTTAGCAATGGCTTCAATTGCTCCAATAACGGTAGCAGAACCTGCCATATCACTTTGCATGGTTGCCATGCCTTTAGGAGGTTTGATACAATATCCTCCAGAATCATACGTTAATCCTTTACCAACAAATCCAATTTTTTTATCAGAATTAGGATTTCCATAATATTCCATGATAAGGAATTTTGGTTCCTTATCAGATCCTTTTGCAACAGATAAAAAAGCCTCCATTTTTAACTCTTTGATCTTTGCTTCATCAAAGATAGTTACTTTAACTCCTAAAGGTTCTAATACCTCTTTGGCATAATTTGAAACCTCTGTAGGACCCATATCCACTGCCGGTGTATTGACAAGGTCTCTTGTATGAAAAATTGCTTCGTTAAGAACCAAGGCCTCATCTACACCTTCTTGTAAAATATCCTCTTTATCTTCAGGAACATTAAAATTAACATTTTGTAAAGAAGGTGCATCTTCTTTTTTTAAATATCTGTCAAATTTATATTCTATTTGAGAAAAGCCTTCCACCATAGCACGAATGGTACGTCGTTTACAAATTCCTTCATAGGAAATAAAATCCATAGTTAAAGCTTCTAAACCTTCTTTTTTTCCAAGCTTTGCTAAATTAAAACATAGGTCTTTTAATAGAACTAAATCAAATTCCTCTTTTTTTCCTAAGCCTGCATATATTTTAGGATGCTCCCCATAAAGTACTGGGTAAACTTCTCCACCTTTACCTGTAAAAACTTTACGATTATACAAATCTTTTTCAAAATCATCTTTTGTTTCTTTCTCCCAACGAAAGCTTACTGGGAGTCCATTACTTTTATTTAAAGTAAATTTCATTCTTATCACTTTCCTTTCTCTACGTCATTATTATACCAAAGTTAGGATTTTCTTTCATGGTTTCTTTTTAATATTTATAAGATATCTTTAAGAAAGATTCAGAATATTTTCTTTATAAGTTCATGAAATTTTAAATGAATGGTATGATAGAAGAAAAGTATGGGAAGAACTTTATATGTTTTAAATGCTTTAAAAATAAAAGAGGTGAGTATCTTGGCTAAAATCCTGATTGTAGAAGATGATAAGAGAATTGGAAAAATTATAAAAGATTATCTTAAAAAAAATAATCATGAGATTGTAATGATTGAAGATGGGATGGATGTAATGTCAGAATTCATTTCTTATCGTCCTGATTTAATCCTTCTTGATCTTATGCTTCCAAATTTAGATGGATATAAAATTTGTGAACTTATTAGATCTATTAGTGATGTTCCTATTATTATGATAACTGCTAAGGGGGAAGAAATAGATAAATTAAAAGGCTATGAATGTGGAGCAGATGATTATGTTACAAAGCCTTTTAGCCCTAAGGTATTAGTTGCAAAGGTACATGCTATTTTAAAACGAGGAAGAAACAATGATCCTCTCAATTTTTTACAATATGGAATCATCAACCTAGATATTTTAAAACGAGAAGTTTTTGTAGGAGAGAAAGAAATTCTTTTAACTTATAAGGAATTTGAATTATTAAAACTTTTTATGGAAAATCCAGGAATTGTTTTTAGTCGGAACCTACTTTTAGAAAGAGTTTGGGGATATGATTTTGAAGGTGGAACTAGGACTGTAGACACCCATATAAAAACTTTAAGAAAAAAACTTGGAGAGGGAGGATCTTATATTATAACCATGATAAGGTCTGGATATAAATTTGAGGATAGATAACTATGAAAATATTAAAATGGATGAAAAAAGAATTTACTTTAAAATCTTTAAATAAAAAATTACTTCTTTTATCAAAATCTACATCCCTATTAATTATAATTATCTATCTTATTTTCGGGAGATATTTTAATAGTACAATAGATATATTTCTAGTTATTCTTATACTACTATTACTTATTTATCTTGTAGAATATATTATTCATCAAATAATTATTCTCCCTATTAGGCATTTAGATAGTATTGCAAGAAAGATGGCTATGCTGGATTTTTCAGAATATTGTTCCTTACATACTGGTGATGAATTTGAAGAACTGGGAAGAAATCTAAATATTATGGCAAATAACTTACAAAAGGCGATAGTAGATTTGGAAAATACAAATAAAAGATTGGAAGAGGAAGTTAATCAAAAGAAAGCTTTGTTAGAACAAAGAAAAGAATTAGTTGATACTTTAGCCCATGAAATGAAAACTCCTCTAGGGGTGATTCAATCCTATGGGGAAGGTATTTTAGACTCTAGAAATGACTTAGAACGAGAGAAATATATTAAAACGATGATAGAAGCTGGTGAGGAAATAACAGAATTAATAAATACTTTATTAGATTTATCAGGGATAGAAGCTAGAGCAACTACATTTCAATATGAGACCTTTGATTTTACAGAATTTGTAGAAACTATAATAGGGAAGCTCCTTATAGATATTCCCGATTCTTCCTTTCAGGTTGAATACAATAGTTCAGAGGATGAAATTATCATATCTTTTGATACATTTAGAATGAAGCAAGTACTTGATAATCTAATCTTAAATGCAAGAAATCATGTGACTCCTAATGGAAAGATTGAAATTATGATA
>JAUNVD010000076.1 GCA_030537855.1 Tissierellia bacterium
AAAGTCTATCTCTCTTTTTCAAAAAGATAATATCTGAGGTTACCTCTGTTCCAGCTACCCCTTTAAATGTCGTATTAGGTAGTCTTATAGCCCCTAGAAACTCTGCCCTTTCTGATATATATCTTCTGATGTCCTCGCTTTTCTTGTCCATTGTTCCTGATGATGTAATAAAGGCAATGATACCACCATCACGAACCTTATCTAAAGTTTTAGCAAAAAAATAATCGTGAATGAGAAAGTTGTTTCTTTCATACTCACGATCAGCTACTTTAAATTCTCCAAAAGGAATATTCCCTATGGCCACATCAAATAGGTTATTAGAAAAATTTGTTTCTTCAAAGCCTTTTACTTGGATATTAGCATTAGGATATAGGTGTTTAGCAATTTGCCCACTAATTCGATCTAATTCTACTCCATAAAAGTTTGATTCTTTCATTTCTTCAGGTAGGCTTCCTATAAATCTCCCTGTCCCAGCACTTGGCTCTAAGATGTTCCCTTTTTCAAATCCAAGATTAGAAAGACTTTCATAGATAGAGTCTATAACTAGTTTAGGCGTATAAAAAGCTGTTAGGGTAGATTCTCTTGCCCTACTATATTCTTCCCCAGTTAAATTTTCTTTTAGAAAGTTTCTTGCATCAAGCCACTGTCCTTGTTTTTCTTCATCAAATATATCAGCAAGTCCTCCCCATCCAAGGTACTTAGCTAGAATTTCCTGTTCTTCTTTTCTTGCAGGTCTATTTTCTTTTTCTAAAGTCTTTAAAAGGCTTATGGCTTCTATATTATTTTTTAACCTCTGAGAAGGTGGTAGGCTTTCTTCTTCCTCAAGAATTTTATAGTTTTCTAAGGAAATTTCTCCAATTTCTTTACTTTTATTTTCTTCTTTATCTAGTTTACTTTCTTTATTTTTATTTTGAATATTCAAGTTTTCTCTTTGAGTTTTTTCTTCCTCTTTATTATCTATGAAATCTCCAAAACTAATTTGTCTTACTACTTCATCTTTTTCATGCTCTACATTTTCTTCTATAACTTCTAAATCAAGATCCTTATAGTCATTAAAAAGGATTGTTTCACTTCCAGTAATAAAGCCATTCATTAGTCCTGTACTATCTTCTAGTTCTATTGTTTTAGGACTTGTCTTATCATTAATGTTGGCTATGGTATATTCTTTGCCTTGGTATCTAACATTCATCCCTTCTTTAAGAATACTTTCTTCTTGTCTTTCATTTTCTATTTGCTGATTTAAATAGCCTTCCAAAAGGACTTCTCTGTGTCGATCATCTAATAAATAAGGGAGACTATTTAATAAGTCCTTATAGCTTTTATATTTTATAGCTGGATTTGTCTTTAAAATATATCCATTGTATCGCAGATTTTGTTTGAGAGCTTTTTCCTTTGTATCTAAAACTAACTCAACTTCAAAGCCTTCTTTTCCCTCTATGGTATCCTTAATACTATCTGGATTTTTTAATAGTCCATCCTCTATTTTCTTTGTTAAAACGTAATATTCTTCACTTTGAGGATCAAAGTAATATTCTCTTTTTTCTTTTATATCTTTTTCTATTAGTTTGGATAAGACTTCCTTTTTATCCCTTATTTCTTCAATTTTTGCTTTTTCTTCTTGGGAAAGGTCTACATTAAAAGTTATTTCATTTTCCCTGCTTATATAGGCTAGATTTTGATAGGCTCCATTGATTTCAAGGTTTTTATTTAAAACATATAGGTCATTATAATAATCTGGAAATTGCTGACCTAAGCTTCGAACATCTATGTCATAGCCTTCCTTAAAACTAGTTACCTCATCATCAGATATTTCAAATAGTCCTTCTTTTTCCAATGTAAAGACATCATTTAAATTTCTAAGATTTACATCTTTCATTTGGCTAGCCATTTCATCAAATAAGCTATCTATTTTTTGACTTTCTTCAAAGGACTTCCCTTTGTATAAAGTATAGACCTTACCTTGAGGATTATCCTTTCTTGGATAAACCCTACTTCCTGTTTCTTCTAGTCCTATATCCTTTGTTTTTTCTCTATCTACTAGAGCATAATAGTAGCCTACCTTTACTGCTACTTTATCTTCAACAATCTCTTTTGCTAATTCTTCTTCAGGATTATCTCTTAGTATTTCTACTACTTTTAAATTGCTTTCTTTAAAAGAATGGGAAAATAGTTTTAAGTCCTTATCAAAATAGGCATCATAGGAATAATAAATGATTGGATTGTCATTCTCATCATATCCATCAGAAAGATTTTTTATTCTTAAATACTTATTATCTTTTGTTTTAACTATGTCTCCTACTTTTATAGAGTCCATACTCCTATCATCTATCTTACTTTCTTCTATAGTTTGATTAAGTTCTATCTGACTTTTTCCTATTTGTTCATAAAGATATTGAAAGTCTCTTTGGTTGACCTCATTTCCATCACCTATGTCTATCCTATAATGGTCAACTCTTTTTCCATCTACTATATGGTCAAAATAGAATTTGGAATATCCCTCCCACTCATCAGTCATCTGTCTATATTCATCTTCTCCCAAGGTCTTATTATGATGTCTTATCTTTTCATCTATTTCCCTTATCTCATCTAATAATTCCTTGCTTAGTCTTTGACCTGCATAGTTTTTTTCTATTAGATTTGACCCTTCATTAAATTCAACAATCCAATAGTCTTTTTCATTTTCTATAAGCTTATCTTGGTCAAGACCTATACTCTCTTTATCCTTACTAGTATAAAATTCCTTAAATTCTTCAAAACCATTTACTATATCATCATCTATAACTTCCTTGCTGGAATTGACTATGATATTTGGAATATCATCATATCTACTTTGACTTTCTAAAAGATAATAATCTTTTCCTTCTAGTCTTTCCTTGTCCTTAATATAAAAGGTGTCCCTTATTCCCTCAAGAACAATACCATCTTCCAACTGGTCTAGGGATGAATCTAATTGTTTTTCATAGGCTAATGAGTATAAGTCTTCTTTTAAAAAGTTTGGCATAAATTCATCGTAAATTACCAACCTACCATTTTCTCCAATGCTTGCTACAGACTGTCCTTGATAATAATAGGTGGAAATATTATTTGTCTTTTCTGTATAGACTTCACTATCTGTAGGTGGTAAATCTTCTTGATAGTTTATAGGCTCTTGACTTTCTGTTTTTATATCTTTTACATTATATATATCATGGTCAACTTTTTTTCCCCTATCTTCTTCAATACTTTCTATATCCATATATCTATTTTTTTCAATAAGGTCATTAATTCTTCTTGCAACATTAGACCAAGATAGTTGTATTTCTTTTGCATTGCCCTTGTTATATCTTATCCCCTTTGCATCATGCCACTCTCCACTTCCCCTTGCCCCTGATAAGGCAGGAGAACCTCCTCCTATACCATATTCATTTTTTAGAAAGTCTGCTTGATCTTTTAGACTATGCTTTTCCTTAAAAAAATCAACTATTCTTTTTTTGCCCTCAGAAAAGCCACTAGCTCCTCTTAGGTTTTCATCTATTTCATCTTGTGTAATGAAAGTATTGATAGGTTCAATTTCGGTCATATTTGAATGATATTCTTTTCTTTCTAATTCTAAGTCGCTAAAGTCCTGATAAATTCTATCTATTTTATGGTGGTGAAACCTTAAAATATTAGGATTATTCTTATAATCTTCTAAAAATGTCTCATATTCTTTTTTTAGTTCACTTCTAAAGTTCTTATCTTCAAGTTTTTTTCCAAGATTTTCTGTTTCTTCTGGAAAGCCGCTACCTCTAATTTCATTAAGACTTGGTAGGTAATTATCTTTTACTTCATCAGAAAAGTCTCTTTTTAAATACCATAAGCTTTCTGCTATTTTTCCTCTTTCGTAGGAGGCACTTTCTATAACTTCCACATTGCTAGCAAACTCTCCCCTATCCAAGAGCTTATTTATATTGACAGCTATGTCCTCCCAAGAAAAAACTTGACCTCCCCTATATCTTGCCCCATCTCCTTCTTGAAAAATTGCTCCTTCCTCTCCAAACCAGACAGATATATTTCTTCCATCTATTTCAAAGCCATTGGCTCCCTTATATGTTTCTTTTAAAAAGTTTACCTCTTCTTCTAAGGTTTTTCCCTTGGAAAACTCCGCTATGACTGGTAGTCTGCCATCTTGGTGGTTTCCTCCATAGATTAAAAATATATCTATTTCTCTTTGGCTTATGGGACTTGTAATAAAGATTTGCTCTCCTTGATTATTGGCAGAAAAAAAGGAAGTAGACTCTACTTCCTCATTTTTTAGATTAAGATTATTTCCTTTTCGCCTATCTCTTGTAGGGTCATGTCCATGTTCTTTTTCAGTCCCAGGTATTTCAGATAGTCCTCTGCCTTCAGTTCCTCTGTTAGTCCCCAAGCTTCCATCATCTTGACTTCTTCCCTGCTGATAAAGTCCTCTATCTCTTTCTCCTTGGATAGGAGATGATCCATCAAGCTTCCTTGTAGATACATTATCTGATAGTCCTCTGCCCTGTTCTCCTTGAGAAAGTTCAACCTCATCCTTCCCCAACGATTGAGTTTCTTCAGATCTATTTCCCCAGGCATTTCCATATTGGGTACTAGGACTTCCACCCCTTCTTCCATCTCTTCCATCTTGTATGTCCCTCCCTGTCTCTCGAAGGGATTCTCCTTGATTACTGGTGTGTAAATTCCTTCTTCCATGAGATATTCCTTGTCTGCTAGTATTACTTTCTCTTTCATCTTCTAAGCCTCCTTCTTTTAAGTTTATTTCTTCATTTATATGATTATCTATATCAGACCTTGATTTATTATAACGCTCCTTAGCACCTTTTGTCTGCTCCCTATCTTCATTTTCTTGAAATTTCTCTGAAATTTCTAATCTTTTTATTTCCCTTCCTAAATCAAGTAGGATATTTTTACTTAGATTAGAACTTATGCTCAATACTTTATCTATATCTGGGCTTGATATTTTTGATAATATAGACAATTTTTCTTCCTTTAGATTATAAGAAACTCCCATTCTCTCACTTATAGAAATTTTTACAGATTCTTTTAATAAATTAAAAAGGTCTAACTTTTGAATAGCCTTTAGGCTTTCATCGGATAGACCTTCTAATGCTTCATTAAATTTTCCTCGAACATAATTATCTGCTAAACCATCTATTTTATCATCTTGACTTAAGAGAAGTTGACTGTCTTTTTCTTTAAACTTATCTATTAGTTCATCTAATAAGCTTAAATGTTTTTTACTATCATATTCCCATAACTTCACCTCAGAAATATTGTGATCAATACTTACTGTTTGTCTTATATCAAAGATATATTTTATCTTACCATTTTCCATGTCTAAAAGTGGTATTCCTTTTTCTCCTCTTTTGACACTTCTACCTACACTTTTCCAATAATCAAATTCTGCACAGGCTGTAGCCTTGGTATCCATATTATAGATAGATATTTGATGTATATATGGATATTTATAGTTGTTGCCTGCTACCTTTAAATACTCCTCATATTTCTTTACAACTTCCTTAAATTCTTCTTTTGCAAGATATATTGATTTGCTTAAATCTACTACATC
>JAUNVD010000017.1 GCA_030537855.1 Tissierellia bacterium
TTGTTCTTATTATCTCCTGTGACAGGTTTTGCAGAAGGAAAAAAAGCTTTAGTAGATCAATTTCTTCTCCCAGTAACTGTAGAGCACGAAGATAAAACAAAGCACGACCTTGTTTCAACCCTTTTATTTCCTGTAGCTCAAGCTTTTGAGTATGAGGATGGGTTCTATGTTTATCAAATTTCATTTAGAACATTAAGTGCAAATGGTGAAAGTTTGAGGGTCATAAAACTAGGGGTGTTTAATAGTGGTCCAAAAAGTCAAAATTATTTGGCAGAAGTAGTACCTTTAGATGCTTTAGATTTACAACAAGGAAATACTTCTAAATTTGCTTTTTTGAATAACCCTAATAATAAAAATGAAATACGAGCTAGTGTTGGAATCGGTGGAGTATTTATAGATAATGGTGTGAAACGCGAAGAGAATGGATACATTGATGATGTTGTTTTTAAATTTGACTGGAAACAAGCTCAAAGTGTGATACATCCTAATAAGCCAAAACCTATTGACAAGAATAAAGACGAGAATCAAAAGCCTCTAAAAAGGGATATCAAAATTAAAGTAAACGGTGAATTTATTCATTCGGAAGTAAAACCATTTATAGAAAATGAAAGAACAATGGTTCCACTTCGCTTTATAGCAGAAGCATTAAAGATTAAAATTGAATGGAATCAGGAAAAGAGAGAGGTATTGATTGTTGACGGAAATAAAAATCTTAAATTACCAATAAATTCTAACAAAATTACTGTAAATGATACGGAAACGATTGAAATCGATTCACCAGCTATTCTAAAGTCTGATCGAACTTTTGTACCACTAAGAGCCATAGCAGAAATATTTGGTGCAAAAGTTGATTGGGAAAATGAAACATCCACTGTAATTATTGAAAAGAAATAAAGTGATAGGAAACGAAATATTAACCTTGGTTTAAGAAAGGGTTATATTAAAATTCCACGAATTATGGGCTGATCACAGAAATTAATCTAATGGAAGGAGGTTGTAAGACAAATAGGAAAAAATAAAGTAACAAGGTTAAAGGCCTAAGTATTTTAAATAATGTATGATGAAAAGCAGGGAAGATAGAAAACCCTGCTTTCTTTTGTCTTATATATGATTCATGGCCATAAAATGTATGGTGCTTAATAGTGATATCATCATTCCCAAAGTGCCAGCTATGGATGAAAAGTGTAAAACTTTTTTAAATACTTTGGGCAATAAAAATTGGACGATAATCATACTAAAGATAGGTAAAGTTATGTAGTGGAAAAAATGAAGGTTCAAACTATGATTTGTTGACAGTCGAATAATGGAAATTGTATACAGAGAGGACCAAAACACACATATAAAGCCAAAAATCATCATAACTTTCTTTAAGTTTGTAATAAGTTCAGGGTTACATTTGTAACATAATACTGAATATGCTACGGTAACATGGAAAGCTGCACAGGAACAAATATAAAAAGCAAAGAATAACATAGCCCAAGTTCCAGTGGAAGTTGGTAAATGACGAAGAAAATAAATAGGGGTTATCCACATACTAATGGAAATTAAACCAAGAACAGCTGAAATAAATAGATGTTTTATAGGGGTTCTTTCTGCAATGGCTTCTCCACTTTCTTTTCCCATTCCTGGTCTTTTTCCTGATACCAATAGTACATCAGCAATCATATTGGTAACGGAAAATATTATAATTATAAAAGCTATAAATAGATACATATAGACCTCCTTAAAATCTATAAAACAATGATTGGTATTATCAGTATATCATTTTTTAAAAACAGATAAAATAAAAGATTATAAATTTCAAACTTTTATCTTTTAATATAAATGGAAAATAAGATTTGATTTTTGTAAAGATACAACAGATATATGACAATCTTCAAAGAAGTCATCATTTATACTTATATATGGAATTTTTATATTATGAATATTAAGATGAATCTAACGATAAATATCTAAGCAATATATGGAACGATTACTATAGGAGGATTATATGAATAGTAAGAAGAAAGAGAATCTACAACATCCTTTTAAGATTGGTCATGTTCTTTTTAGAGTGAAGGATCTACATCAGGCGGTAAAAAAATATGAAGATAGGGGATATCAAGTTTTGTATGGAAGTAATCCGAAAAAAGCTCGAAATGGGATGATTTATTTTGAAGATGGTTCTTTTCTTGAACTATTTAATGTCAGTTCCTATTCATTTATGAGAAAGTTAATTTATGGATTGGCAGGATTTCTTTGTATTTTTAATAAAACCATTGGAGGCAGATATATGAGATATGCTGAGGATACAGAAGGTTGGGCAGATTGGGCTTTGGACAGTGAGGATGATTTTGAGACAAATCTAAAGAGATTATCGGAACGAGAGGTAGAATTATCCAAAGTAAAATCTATGAAACGCAAGAATCCTGACAATATTCTTCTTCGGTGGAAGTTGGTATTTCCTAAAAAAATAACATTACCTTTTTTAATGGGGGAATATGAACCAAAGCTTACCTATTCTACAAAACATAAAAATGGAGTGAAAGGTATTAAAGAAATTCATTTAGGAACGAAGAATTTAGAAGAATCTTTCAATGATTATTGTAAATTTTTTGGAACACCTATTTCTGATTATACTTTTCAAATCAATAAAGATCAGGTATTAATTCTCAAAGAGTCTGATGAAAATAAACTCTTGGATGTAGTTTTTAAATACTAAATCTTTTCCAAGAAAGATTTTTTAAGATAAAAGGAGAAGGTTACTCTCCCCAAGTAAATCCTTCTCCTTCTACTTCTGATACGGTATTTACATACATAAATGCATGATTGTCTGTATTTCTTACAAATTCTCTTAGTAATACATATTGATCTCGGTCTAAAACTGTTTGTATCATTTTACGTTCTTTTCCAGAAAAACCACCTTCTGCTGTATATATCGTGGTTCCACGAAATAAATCATCTAATATAAAAGTATTGATAGCTTTCCATTCTCGACTATTAATGGTAATAGCATATTGCATATCAAATCCTGCTAACATCTTATCAATTACCACTGCATTAATAATAATTCCAAGTAATGCATACATTCCAAGTTCTGCACCATAAATAAAGGCTGCTCCTAAGGTTATGGCTCCATCTCCCATAATAAGGCCATTTCCAAAAGTAAATCTTGTATATTTATCGATCATTTTCGCAATAATATCGGTTCCTCCAGTGGAAGCTCCTTGATTTAATACAATTCCCATACCAAAACCTTGGATAAAAATCCCAAAGATTAGATTGATGAAGAGATCATCAGTAAGAGGTCCCTTTATAGGAATGAATTTTTCAAATCCGTTTAACATAAAAGACATGGCCAAAGATGCGTAAATTGTATAACCACCAAAGTCTTTTCCAATGGTTAAAAATCCTGCAATAAATAGTAGTAGGTTGATTCCAAATAAAAATATGGATACTGGAATTTTTGGTACTAAGGCATTTAATAACATGGCCAAACCTGTGGCTCCTCCTACTGCTAAATTATTAGGAATAAGGAAAAAATATAAACCACATACAAGGATAAAGATTCCTAGATTTACCAAGAAAAAGCGTTTCACATTAAATGCTTTTATTTTACGACTCATTTGATCACACTCCTTTTAAATTTTTTATTCAACCATACTATTATACGGGGAGTATTTCAGGAAATCAAGGGGTGAAATAGTTGATTTTTAAAGTTTTCCCCGTTTTTTCCCAAAGTTATTTCCCTTCTCTATTTTTAAAATTCTGTATTCTTTCTTTCCAATTCAAGGTAAGATATAATGAATAAGGGGAGAGTTATGAAAAGAGTAAAAATTTCAGTGAGAGATTTAATCTATTTTGTTATGAGAAGTGGAGATATTGATAATACTTTTTTATCTCGAACACGTGCTTTGGAAGGTATGGCAGCTCATAAAAAGATTCAAGACAATTACCCTCAAGATTTTAAGAAGGAAGTAAAATGTTCTACAGAATACCCATTAAATCATATTCTCTTTGAGATAGTAGGTAGATGTGATGGCTTAGGTATTTATGATGATAAAATAATTCTCGAAGAAATAAAAAGTACCAAGAGAAAAATTAAGGATTTAAAAGAAGATATGAATTCCCTTCATTGGGCACAGTTACTTTGTTATGGTTTTATTTTTTCTGAAGAATATAGGGAGAAAGATATTCATCTTAAGCTCACTTATTATAGTTTATCTGATGAGAAAGCTATGTCTTTTAATAGAGTGGTGGAGAAAGAGGAGATTGATATATTCTTTCATGATCTTCTCTTAAAATATCTCGAGTTTGCTAAAATGATTGCCGATTATGTGGATTTGCGAGAGGGAAGCTTTCAAAATCTGACTTTCCCATTTTCAAGATTTCGTCCTGGGCAACGGGAGTGTGCCTTAGCTGTTTATCAGGCTTTAGGAGAGGAATTTAATCTTTTACTCCAAGCGCCTACAGGAATTGGAAAGTCTATGGCAACTATCTTTCCCTCTCTTCTCCGTGTAAAAGAAAAAAGTATCCATAAGTTATTTTATTTTGTAAGTCGGTCCACTCAAAAAAATATTCCTCTCGATGCTCTGGAAATTTTAAGGGATCGTGGTTTGATTATTAAGTCTCTTGAATTAACTGGAAAGGATAAGATATGTATTAATGATACTGTTAGTTGTAATCCTAAGGACTGTCCTTATGCGAAAGGTCATTTTGATCGGGTCAATGATTGTTTATTAGATATCCTTGAACATGAAAATGATCTTCGTCAAGAAAAATTAAAAAAGTATGGACTTTTACATATGGTTTGCCCCCATGAACTTCAATTTGATATGATAAATTTTACAGATTTTATCATTGGGGATTATAATTACTACTATGACCCTAGTGTTCGACTGTCCTATTTTGATGAACCTGGTGAAATGTATGGGATTTTGGTAGATGAGGCTCATGGTCTAATTTCAAGAGCAAGGGATATGTATAGTGAAAAATTAAATCTTATGGATTTAAAAGAAGTGGATAAATATTTACGAAAGAAGGATACTTGGGCTAAAAAAGCATTAAATCAGTTCATTGAGCTTCTTTTAAAAAAGGAGAAAGAATATAAAAATGGTCCCTTTGCAGAAAAGCAGCCTCCAAAGGAATTAGAACCCTATTTACGTGAATACCTATTGTCCATGGAAGAATTTCTTACCACTGCTTACGATGAACCTGGTTATGATAAAGTATTGGATATTTATTTTATATGTACAAGACTATTAAAGTTATTAGAATATTATAATGAAGGGTTTCGGATGATGTATGGGAGACTAAAACCTTTTTCCATGGAAATCCTATGTTTGGATCCTTCCCGTGTAATAGGAACTCAATCCACAGGGAAGTCTCATATTTATTTTTCAGCGACTTTATTACCAGAGGTCTTTCACAAAAAGATGTTATCCTATGGGAAAAGGTCTGAGTTTTTCTCTGTGGATAGTCCTTTTCCTAAAGAACATCAAAAAACTTTCTGGGTTCCAGGTTTACCTATGACCTATCGGCAAAGAGAGAATCAAAAGGAAATAGTTTTAGATTATTTAATGGCTATGGCTGGGAAGAAAGGAAATTTTTTATTTTTCTTTCCTTCTTATGATTATATGGAAGAAATATATGAAGGTTTTATTTCTTTAACTTCTAGAAAAACAATCATCCAAAATAAAAATATGACGGAACAAGATCGTATCGATTATATTAATCATTTTAAATACACAGATTCTATCGTTGGCTTTGCAGTTATGGGAGGAGTTTTTTCTGAAGGTATAGATTTACCTGGGAGTCGACTTCATGGAGTTGCTATTTTAACTATAGGGATGCCTCAAGTTAATGATATTACAAGAGAAATGATGAAGTTATTTGATGAAGAAGGGGAATCAGGATTTGATTATACATATTTATATCCTGGATTTACAAAGGTGGCTCAAAGTGGGGGTAGATTAATTCGTACCTATGAGGATAAAGGAATATTATTACTTTTAGATCATCGATTTGGGTTAAGGGAGCATCGTTCTCTTTTACCAAAAAACTGGGTATTAAAACCACTTTTTCGACCAGAGAATTTAGAACATATTATGTCCTCGTATTGGAAGGAGTTTGACTTATGAGTTTTCATATTGTTTTAGTAGAACCGGAAATACCTTATAATACTGGTGCCATTGCAAGAACTTGTGCTTTAACAAAAACTAGTCTTCACTTGGTTCATCCTTTAGGGTTTTCCACTGATGATAAACATCTTAAAAGAGCAGGTTTAGATTATTGGCATTTAGTGGAGATATCTCATTATGATTCTCTTACAGAGGTTATGGAAAAGTATAGGGAGCATAAATTTTACTTTGCTACTACAAAAGCTGAAAAGTTGTATTCAGATCCAAAATTTAAGGATGGGGATTTTATTGTTTTTGGGAAAGAAACAAAGGGGTTGCCGGAAACATTGCTCAAAGAGCATAAAGAAGAATGTATTAAGATTCCGATGCTCCACAATTATGGAAGGTCTTTAAATTTAGCAAATTCAGCAAATATTATTTTATTTGAAGCATTAAGACAAAATAATTTTTTTGATTTAGATTAGGGGGATATTTTGAATATTATTGAAGGAGGAAAAGAGCTTTTACGGAGAAATCTAACTTTTGGGACTGGGGGAAATCTTAGTGAGAGAAAAAAAGATGGGTTTTTGATTACCCCTTCTGGTATTTCTTATGATTGCTTGGAAGAAAAAGATTTAGTTTTAATGGACATGGAGGGTAGTATTGTACATGGAATTCATAAACCTTCCAGTGAATGGGAAATGCATCGTCAAATTTATCGTAATTTTTACAAAGCGAATGCTGTCGTTCATACCCATTCTAAGTATGTAAATATTCTTGCTTGTACCGGTGAATCACTACCTGCGATTCATTATTTATTGGCTTCGGTTGGTGGTAATTCTGTAGATATTGCACCTTATCATACTTATGGGACAAAAGAATTAGCAGAGGATGCTGTAAAGTATATGGGCAATAAAAAAGCCGTGATTTTAGCAAATCATGGTCTTATTACTTGGGGAGATTCTATAAAAGAAGCATTAGATATTGCAGAAACTGTTGAATTTTGTAGTTTTTTATATGTAGAGGCTTCTACATTTGGTACTCCTACATTAATCTCAAACAAGGAAATGGAACTTATGTTAGAAAAATTTCAAGATTATGGACCTGGAAAAAGATAAATATGTAAAGAGCTCCTTCATTTAGGAGCTCTAAGAAGAGATTAAATCTCTTGTGCATTTTCCCATAGTCCATGGATATTACAATAACTTAAGGCTGAAACGACTCCGCCTTTTTCCGTTTTAATATGGCAATCTACCATGGGCTTACTGTAAACTTCTTCTTCCCCATGGGCACAGAAACGATAAGAACCAACTTCTATTGGGAACTTACCACCTTCCGGTTGGAAAAATACTTTAATCCATTCAATATGATGTTCTAAAGTATTAGGATGTTCAATTTCTTCGCCTACTTCGGCTTTGATTTTGAGTTCGCCATCTTTTTTCTCAACATGGAGTACAGGTACATGCTTTTCATTTTTCCAATCTCCGGATTGTACAGTTTCTGTTAATTTTTTCATACAAATAACCTCCTAGAATATTTTCTTATTAACTTATATTCATTTATATACCCTAACTTTTATAGATTTAACATGGAAGTTTTAAGATTTAGAAAAGATATAAAATACTTTATTTCCTTGACGCTTCTAGTATAATAGAAATAAGAGGTGTAAATGTGACAGAAATACAATGTATGGCTGCAGTGAATTTTGGAATTGAAGCTGTGGCAAAAAGAGAATGTGAAACATTAGGTTTAAAAAATATTAATGTTGAAAATGGGCGAGTTTTTTTCACCACAGATATACAAGGGGTTTTCAAGGCTAACCTTTGGTTAAGAACTGTAGAAAGAGTTCATATTGTTCTTGGTCGTTTTAAGGCTTATTCTTTTGAAGAACTATTTGAAGGTGTCTATGCACTTCCTTGGGAAGATTGGATTCCAAAAGATGGAAATTTTGTTGTCAACGGACGTAGTGTAAAATCAAAGCTCTATAGTATTTCCCACTGTCAAAGTATTACTGAAAAAGCTATTGTGAAAAGACTACAAAATACATATCCTATAGATTTTTTTCCTAAATCTGGACATCGATATGGTATTGAAGTTTCTTTATTAAAAGACGAAGCTATGATTACTTTAGATACATCAGGGGAAGGTCTTCATAAAAGAGGATATCGTGAAAAGACGGTAAAAGCTCCAATCTCTGAAACCTTAGCAGCTGCGATGATACAATTAAGTTTTTGGAATCGTGATAGAATATTGGCAGATCCTTTTTGTGGATCTGGAACGATTCCTATAGAAGCAGCAATGATTGGAAAAAATATAGCTCCTGGCTTAGGACGAAGTTTCGATGTGGAAAACTGGAACCTTATTCCTATAAAGGATCTTAAAGAGATTAAAAAAGAAGCCTATGAAGGGATGGATATTGACCAAAAGTTAAACATTTATGCTTCAGATATTAGTCCAAGAGCCATTAAGATTGCAAAATCAAATGCTGAGATTATGGGACTGGAAGATGATATCACTTTTTTAGTTAAAGATATTGAGTCAATGGATTATTTTGAAGATTATGGAGTTTTAATTACCAACCCACCTTATGGAGAGAGAATAGGAAAGGAAGATAAGATAAGAGAACTATACACTGATTTAGGACATCTTTACAAGGATTTAAAGACTTGGTCTTTCTATGTTATAACTTCCTATCAACAGTTTATAAGGGATTTTGGTAAAAAGCCAGATCGTATTCGACGGCTATATAATGGAAGAATAGATGTAGGATATTATCAATACTATGGGCCAAGGCCCCCTAGAAAATAAAGTAAGGAGTGGAATTATGCAAATATATACAAAAACAGGTGATAAGGGACAGACTTCTTTATATGATGGTGGTAGAGTTAGTAAAGATCATATTCGAGTGGAGAGTTACGGAACTGTAGATGAATTAGGTGCTGCTCTTGGAGTAGCTCGTAACTATATTGACGATAAAGAGCTTACAAGGGAAATTATGCAAATTCAAAATAAGCTATTTGTGGTTTCGGAAAATTTAGCTACTTCTGAATATGAAAAGGTGAAACATCATATAACAGAAGAAGATATTCTCTTGTTAGAAAGACTCGTAGATAAATACATGGAAAGAGCAGGAGAGTTTAAAGGTTTTGTTATTACAGGAACTAGTAAATCAGCTGCTTTTTTACACATGGCAAGAACCATTTGTCGTCGAGCTGAAAGAAGAATCGTTACCTTGGCTGGAGAAACCTATGTAGATCCTTTGGTGGTTAAATATGTAAATCGTTTAGCAGATACGATTTATGCTTTTGCTAGGGACTGCGAAGATGATGAGATTCTAGTGGATTTTGAAGGAGATTTAAAGTAAGATCCATTGTTAGGAGGGTATTATGCTAATTGATGAAGGCCGTTTGAGAATTGTTCTCGGTGGACTAGGTGATCAAATTTTAAATGGGATTGCAGACTTTGTTCGTGTTGTGAACAAAGATAATGAAGTGGTCTTTATCAATGATGCAATGAAGGAAGTCTTAGGAGGAGATCCCGAAAAATTAACATGTGCCGTTCCTTTTGATAGTTGCTTTTTGTGTAATCCTTTGATTACTTTACGTAGTCTTCAAACTGGGGAAATTATCCAAAGAGAAGAAAGCTATCAACAAGATACCTATTCTGTAAAAACTTCTCCTATATGGGGTGATGAAGGTAAAATTGTAGGAGCTGTGGAAGTTTATAGAAATAAAAGTAGAGAAAAGAAACTTCAAATGGAACTTATAGAAAAAAACCGAATCGCCACAAAGGAAATGGCACAAGCTAAAAATATTCAACATAGTTTATTGCCAAAAAAAGGATTTTATGGAAATGTAAAGGTAAATCATATATATATACCATCAGATGTGATTTCTGGAGATATGTTAGATGTTTTTCAAATCAACGAAGATGTTTTGGGATTTTATATGAGTGACACTGTAGGACATGGATTTGCCTCTGGTATGACAACTTTATTTATTCGAGAAACCTTAAGGAATTTGTCCTATCGTGAATTAATGATACCTTCCAGAACTTTAGAAGAGATTCATAGGAAATTTAATTCTTTAGGCTTGGATATTGAAATTTATTTTACGATTTTTTATGGTGTTTACAATAAACGTGAAAATCGACTTTATTTTTCGAATGGAGGACATAATTGTGCTCCGATAAAGATAACTTCTGAAGGTTGTACTCCAATAAAGATCACTGGACGTCCTATATCTAGGATCTTTGAAAAAAGTAGCTATGAAGATTTTTTCATAGATATCCATTGTGGAGATAGGTTTTTATTATATACAGATGGTATTACAGAAAGTAAAAACGAAAAGCAAGAAAATTTTGGGTTAGAACGATTAATAGCTTTGGGGAACCAGTACAAGGTAGACTTATTGGAAAATATATTAGATTATCGGAATCAATTTACTTGGGGTGACCAAAAGGATGATATATCTGCATTATTACTAGATATATATTGATGGAGGGAAGATGCTTACATTTGAAGATTCTTTGATAGGTCCATTGTCTCAAGAACAAGAGGACCTATCTTTTTTTGTAAAAGAAATAGAAGAAAAAATGATGAAGAGAGTTGGAAAAGGCAGTGAATTTTTAGGATGGTTAGATTTACCAACTAGATCAAAAAATGATTTGGAAAAAATTCAAAAGATTGGGGATAAAACTAAAACCCTTTGTGATGTGCTTGTGGTTATTGGTATTGGAGGATCCTATTTAGGGGCAAAAGCTCTTTGGGATGCATTAGGTCCATATTATGGAAGTAATCCTTCTTGTCCTGAACTATTATTTTTAGGGACAGATTTATCAGGAGAACATATTCGCGAAACTTTAGAATATTTAGATGACAAAGAAATATGTGTTAATGTTATTTCAAAATCAGGAACCACCTTAGAACCAGCAGTTGCCTTTAGTTATATTAGAAATTATATGAAAAAAAGATATGGAGAGGATGTAAAGAATCGTATTATCATCACTACTGATAGGATAAAAGGTGCATTACGTCCATTGGTAAACGAGGAAGGGTATTCGTCCTTTATCGTACCAGATGATGTTGGGGGAAGATACTCTGTTTTTACTCCTGTAGGATTATTTCCATTAGCTGTGGGGGGTATTGATATTCAAGGACTCCTTTATGGAGCAGAAGATGCTATGAAGGAATGTAATACTTTAAAAGAAAAAAGTCCTAGTGCTAGATATGCTATTGGAAGGCAAAGACTACAAAATGAAGGTAAGGATATAGAAATACTAGGAACTTATGATCCAAAACTAGCGTTGTTTGGAGATTGGTATATCCAATTATTTGGAGAATCTGAAGGAAAAGAGGGGAAAGGAATTTATCCTTCTTCTCTACTTTTTACAAGAGATTTACACTCTATGGGTCAAATGATTCAAGAAGGGAAGAGAAATATTTTTGAAACTTTAGTTCATGTCTTAGAAGAGCCAAAGACAAGATTTGAATCTTCATGGGAACTAACAGGGATAGAATCCTATAAAGATATTTCTGTGGAAGAAATGAATCAAGCAGCTTATGAAGGAACGAAAAAAGCCCATTTAAAAGGAGAAGTACCTATTATGGAGTGGATTTTAGAGAAAAGAGATGCTTATCATATGGGGGGACTCATCTATTATTTTCAAAGAGCCTGTGGTATTTCTGCATATCTTACAAATGTAAATCCTTTTGACCAACCAGGAGTAGAAGAATATAAAAAGAGAATGTTTTCCATTTTGGATCAACGGAAATAATAAATATCTTTATAAAAAAATCCATTTTAAGATTTTATGAAATACTATTCAAAAGTTTCATAGTACATCTTATGATGGATTTTTATTTTTAGTCAAAAAATAGGTTAGAGAAGAAAATTTATCAAATACCTATTATGTTAACAAATCCATAAGAAAATTAACATGGAAATCATAAAAACATAGGGGAGTCATTATAAGCATACCTTTTTATCTTAAATAAAGATATTTATTTTAAATACATTAAAATACTGAGTATTCCTTTTATTCTTACCAAATATGAATTATTTTCAACGAATTGGTGGAGTCCTTGAAAATACTAGTGTTGAGTAATTTCAATAACTTTTACGAACTTCTCTTTACTTTCTCTGTAATATAGGTATAATGAAGGTGTAAGGGTTTTCAGAAGTTTAGTTTTAAAAAACTGAAGTTAGTACCATAAACATAGGGAAATATTTTAACAATCTATTGCAAATGTAGATAAGCTATGTTATGTTATTAACGATGTGACTAAGTATTGTCAGGATTGACAAATATTAGTCAGAAAGCAAAAATATTAAAAGTTTAAGGGGGATTTTAAATGGATTTTAGAATGGACAAGGAACACATCCTGCTTCGACAAATGTTCCAAGAATTTGCAGAAAACGAAATCGAGCCAATGGCAGCGGAAGTTGATGCAGAAGAAATCGTTCCTATGGAAAATATCAAAAAAATGGCAAAAGCCGGTTTTTTTGGAATTCCTTTTCCAAAGGAATATGGTGGACAAGGTGCTGACTATTTAGCATATGCTATGGCTATTGAAGAAATTTCTAAAGTTTGTGCAACAACTGGTGTTATCGTTTCTGCACACACTTCCTTAGCTGCTGCTCCTATTTTTGAAAATGGAACAAAAGAACAAAAAGAAAAGTACTTACCAGATTTACTATCTGGAAAAAAATTAGGTGCCTTTGGTTTAACTGAACCGAATGCAGGAACAGATGCTTCTGGGCAACAAACGGTAGCTGTATTAGACGGGGACGAGTATGTTTTAAATGGAACTAAGATATTTATTACAAATGCTGGTTTTGCAGATATCTTTATTGTCATTGCAATTACTGATAAAGAAGCTCGTGGAACTCGTGGAATTTCTGCATTTATTGTAGAAAGAGATACACCAGGATTTACTGTTGGTGAAGCAGAAGATAAAATGGGTATCCGTGGCTCCTCTACTTGTGAATTGGTATTTGAAAATTGCCGTATACCAAAAGAGAATATGTTAGGTCGCGAAGGCCGTGGATTTGGTCTTGCAATGAAAACTTTAGATGGTGGACGTATTGGTATTGCAGCTCAAGCACTTGGTATTGCAGAAGGTGCAATTGAAGAAACCGTTCAATATACAAAAGAAAGAAAACAATTTGGAAGAAGAATTTCTCAATTCCAAAATACACAATTTGAATTAGCTGCAATGAAAGCGAAAGCAGAAGCTGCAAAACTATTAGTATATCAAGCAGCAGATACAAAAGGCGCCGGTCTTCCATATGGTCATTATGCGGCTATGGCAAAATTATTTGCTTCTGAAGCAGCAAGTGATATTACAAGAAGATGTCTACAATTATTCGGTGGATACGGATACACTAGAGACTATCCGATCGAAAGAATGATGAGAGATGCTAAGATCACTGAAATTTACGAAGGAACATCTGAAGTAATGAAAATGGTTGTTGCAGGATGGATGGGCGTAAACTAAGTCGCATTTGATAATGGAGGATGAAACATATGAAAATTATTGTTTGTGTAAAGCAAGTACCTGATACCACAGAAGTTCGTTTGGATCCTAAAACGAATACATTAATTCGTGATGGTGTACCAAGTATTATTAACCCTGACGATAAAGCAGGAATAGAAACAGCACTTCGTATTAAAGACGAAAATCCGGATACGACAGTTACTATCCTATCCATGGGTCCCCCACAAGCAGAAGATGCATTACGTGAAGCTCTTGCCATGGGAGCAGATGAAGCTATTCTGTTAACTGATCGTGCTTTCGGAGGAGCGGATACTTGGGCTACTTCCTGTACTATTGCAGGAGCATTAAAAACAATTGGTGGCTATGATTTAATTATTACCGGTCGTCAAGCAATTGATGGAGACACAGCACAAGTTGGACCTCAAATTGCAGAACACTTAGGATTGCCACAAGTTACCTATGCAGAAGAATTAGAAGTTAACGGCGATACTGTAACAGTGAAAAGACAATTTGAAGATAGATATCATATTATTGATGCTAAAATGCCATGTGTTGTAACGGCTCTAACAGAATTAGCAGAACCAAGATATATGTCTGTAGGTGGAGTTTTTGACGCTTACAAAGCTGACATTAAAGTTTGGGGTTTAGATGATATTAAAGATAATCTTAACCTAGAAGACATTGGATTAAAAGGGTCTCCTACAAAAGTTCGTAAATCCTATGCGAAGGAAGGAAAGGGAGACGGTGTACTTCTTAAAGATGTAACTACGGATGAAGCGGTTGCGGCTATCATCGCTAAATTAAAAGAAAAGTATATTATCTAAATTAGAGTCGATACGGACAGGAGCGTGAAAAAATGAGTAAAGATGTATTTGTAATTGCTGAACAAAGGGATGGAGAATTACAAAAAGTAGGCATTGAATTACTTGGTAAAGCAAATGAATTAGCTGAAGGATTGGGCCAAGAAGTAGTTGCTGTTCTTCTTGGAGATAATGTAAAAGACTTGGCTGAAATTCTTATTCATCATGGTGCCAATAAAGTTATTGTTGTAGAAGACCCTATGTTAAAAGAATATGTAACAGAGCCTTATGCTAAAGCTGTTTATGAAATATCAAAGAAATATGAACCAGAAATTATTCTATACGGTGCAACTTCCATAGGAAGAGACTTAGCACCAAGACTTGCAGCTAGAATCCATACTGGACTTACTGCTGACTGTACAGGACTAGAAATTGACCCTGATACAAAGAATTTATTAATGACTCGTCCAGCATTTGGTGGAAACTTAATGGCTACTATTCTTTGTGAAGAGCATCGTCCTCAAATGGCAACGGTAAGACCAGGGGTTATGACTCCTCTAGCTACAGATCATGATGCAAAAGGTGAAATTATTGTTGAAGAAGTTGAATTTAAGCCAGAAGATATGACAGTAACCATTCGTGAAATTGCAAAATCTGAAGTTAAGAGAAAAGATATAACAGAAGCAAATATTCTAGTTTCCGGTGGTCGTGGAATTGGTGGACCAGAAGGATTTAAAGTACTTCAAGAACTTGCTGACGAACTTGAAGGAGAAGTTTCCACTTCAAGAGCAACTGTTGACGCAGGTTGGATTGAAAAAGATCGTCAAGTTGGACAAACTGGTAAAACGGTACGTCCAGATCTATACTTTGCCTTTGGTATTTCTGGAGCGATTCAGCATTTAGCAGGAATGGAAGAGTCTGAATTAATCATTGCAGTAAATAAAAACGACACAGCACCTATCTTTGAAGTTGCTGATTTAGGAATTGTTGGAGATTTAAATGCCATTGTTCCAAAATTAGTTGAAGAATATAAAAAAGAAAAAGCATTAAAAGCAGAAATTGACTGATGACAATCCCCTTCTTAGGAAGGGGATTTTTTATTTTTACCAAAAAGCATAAATATAGTAATAGTAAGACTTGAGGTAAATCCTTCTTTTTGGTATGATTACTGTATCAAATAAAGCAAGGGGTTTTAATATGAGAAAATATAGGAAACAGGAACATATTGAAAATTATCTTAGGACCAAATTTACTGGAAACCCAAGGTTTTGTGACGTTTTTTTAAAACATAATTCCCTTCCGAATTTAGCGGTGGAAGATGTAAGAACGGAAATTGAGTTTTTAGGAAAAGATATAGAGTTCCCCTTAATGATTAATGCTATGACAGGAGGGTCTGATTTTTCTGAAGAGATAAATCGAGATTTAGCTGAACTGGCAAAAGCTTGTCACTTACCAATGGCCGTAGGTTCACAAACTATTGCTATTGAGGATCATCAAGCGAGAAGAAGCTTCCGAATCGTTAGAGAGATTTTAAAAGACGGGATTGTTTATAGTAATATTAATGGATTACTAGGACCGGAAGAAGCTAAAATTGCTGTAGATTTAATAGAGGCTGATGCTTTACAGATCCATTTAAATCCTGCCCAGGAATTAATCATGAAAGAAGGAGATCGGGATTTTACCAAAGTATTATCTAATATTGAAGCTATTGTAAATGCTATAGATGTACCGGTCATTGTAAAAGAAGTTGGGTTTGGTATGTCTAAGGATGTCATTCAAAAACTTTATGACGTAGGAGTACGATGTGTGGATATTTCTGGTTTTGGAGGAACTAATTTTTTTGAAGTAGAGAATTTACGATATCCTCAAGAAGATTATTCTGAACTTTTTACTTGGGGGATTCCCACAGCTCTTTGTATCATTGAAGGAAAATCTCTCCAATATGATGATTTGGTTCTTGTAGCAAGTGGAGGAATCCGTAATGCTGAAGATCTTGTGAAGTCCATTATTCTTGGAGCAGATATGACAGGGATTTCAGGTGAACTTTTAAAGTATTTAATACATGGTGGCTATGATCATGGTAGAGATTATTTAGAAAATATAAAATTAAAAACTAAGATTTTAATGTTATTACTAGGTGCAAAAAATATAAAAGAATTAAAGAATATTCCGTATTTATTAAAAGGGGAATTAAAAGATTTAGTGGAACAAAAAAATGAGGGGAGGTAAATGACTCCTCTCATTTTTTATGTAGGATATTTCCAAAAAATAATTCTTGTATATATTCTAATTCTGGTTCAATAGGATATTTTCCTAAAGCTATAGCATAAGGGATTTCCTTTTTTTCCCAATGAGAACTTGTTTTTTTATCGCTCCATAATTTTAATATCTTTTCACCTTTTTCCGGAAGTTTCCCTATTTTCTTTATCGCTAAAAATAAATATAATAAGTTACATATTAGAGGAATCACTCCTAGATAATAGGATTTTGACAAAAGAATTAATGATAAAATAGAGCAAATAATTCCCAGGACAATGGGATATAGGTTCTGCAAATGAAAGGAACTTTCAATAACATAACCACCTACTTCTAAGTCTTTTTTAATACTTTCATACCATTCTCTTAAAAATATATCCCTTTTTTCATCATCTAAGGAAATATGCTTTTTAAGAGATTGTTCTTGAAATAAGTCCTTAAGTATTTTCCCACGAATATCTTTTGGGTCTCTTATAAAATTATATTCTTCATTTAAAATACCTTGTGCCTCTAATTCTTTTATAAATCCAATAATACTTAAGTGAGGGGATTTATAACCTTCAAAAAGAAAATTTAACATAGCAGGATCTAAATTCAGTTTTTGGGGATTAACACTAATTTCTTGTGGCTCCCTTAAGGAATAGAAAAGATAAAAAGATATTAAAAGCAATAGAATAAAAAATATAAACAATTTTACCACCTCTAGTATATTTTATCACAAGAAGATAGATACAATGATTAAACTTGGGTATATATCTGTTATAATGTATTTTGGCTTAGTAAAGAAATGTTTTATAAAAAGGAGAAAAATAATGTATGATGTTATAATTATTGGAGCAGGTCCAGCAGGGTTAACTGCAGGTATTTATGCTTCCAGAGCAAAATTAAAGACGCTAATTATTGAAAAAAGTATGGAAGGTGGCCAAATTGTAAATACTATGGATGTGGAAAACTATCCTGGTATTAACGATGGTGAAACAGGAATGGAACTTGCCATGAGAATGACGGAACAAACGAAGAAATTTGGAGCAGAGTTTGTTACCGATGAGGTTACTGGTGTATCTCTAGAAGGTAAGGAAAAAGTGATTACCTGTGCTAATGGAGAGTATCGTGGTAAAACGGTAATCATAGGAACTGGAGCAAAATCTAGAGAAATAGGAGTTCCAGGAGAAGAAGAGTTTAAGTCAAAAGGTATTTCCTATTGTGCAACTTGTGATGCTGCCTTTTACCAAGATTCAGATGTTTATGTTATAGGTGGTGGAGATGCAGCTGTAGAGGAAGCATTATTTATTGCAAAATTTGCTAAAAATGTTTTTGTTGTACATCGAAGAGATGAATTACGTGCTGCAAAATCCATACAAGAAAAAGCTTTTGCCAATGACAAGATTCACTTTATTTGGGATACAGTAACTGAGGAAATTATTGGAGATAAAGTGGTAGAAGGTATTGTTTTGAAAAATGTTAAAACTGGAGAAATTACAACTCATAAATCAACGACCGATATTCCTTCTATTGGAATCTTTGTATATATTGGATATATTCCACAAACACAATTGTATGAAAATGTCTTAGAACTTGAAAAAGGGTATATTGTAACTGACGAAAATATGAAGACAAATGTAGAAGGAGTTTTTGCAATAGGAGATACTAGAGCTAAAGCTGTTCGACAAGTAGTAACGGCAGTTGCAGATGGTTGTATTGCAGCAATTCAAGCTGAAAAATATATTGAAAATCTGGAATAAAAGATCGGCTCTTAGGAGCCGATTTTTTAATCAGATTTTAAATTTTCATTACTACATAATGCTTGTATAAGGTCAGATGTTTTAATAGGACCATGAATAATATGAATCCCTGGAACAAATTTTCCTTCCATCCCTGCATTTTGGACTTCTGAAATAAAAGCATCTTTACTTTGAATTAGATTTTGTGCTAATAATATATCGCCCACTTGTGCAGTTGTACAAGACCCAGGTAAGGTCACCTCAAAGGTTCCCTTGGCTTTTTCCCTTTCTTCTGCTGTTAAGATTTGGATTACTTCTTCATTTTTAGCGTCTTTGGCAATTTGGTAAGTACCTTCTTTAAAATATGGATAAGCATTCATCTCTTTTGTTTTTTCAACAAATGCATTTACATCTACAATAAACCCAAGTTCTTTTAATATAACGCCTATATCATTGACACTGGCTCCACTTGGAATTTCAACCTTGACCATTTCTCTTGGTTCTGGAACAGGTTCTTCTTCCTGTTTTGATGTTTCTTTTGAAATAGGTAAAGTATTGGTAAAGATTTGAAATATATTTTGTTTTGCCAAACTAGGATCAATCGTTGTTCCATATAGATGTTTGATTCTGGATTGAACAATAAATAACAAGACTCCTAAAACAATGAGAACTACGATGATTCTTAACAATCCAAATAGAAGATCAGAAAGTTTATTTAAAAATTTCAATTTATCCCTCTTCTCTCTTTGATATAATACTAATGATATCATTATAACAGAAAATCAAGAAGGGTGAAAGAATGCAAAAAGTAATCATAGAGAAAAATGATGATGGTCAGCGTTTGGATCGTTTTTTAAAGAAATTACTTCCAAAGGCACCTAAAAATTTAATTTATAAATCATTGAGAAAAAAGAATATTGTCGTAAATGGTAAAAAGAAAGAACCTCATATTATATTAAAAACAGGAGACGAGATTAAAATTTTCTTTTCTGATGAAACAATAAAGAAATTCTCCAAATCATTACAAGAAATGAAAAGCAACTGGCCTCAAATACTATATGAAGACAATAATATTTTATTAATGGTAAAGCCAGGAAATATATTAACCCATGGTCGAGGTAATCCTAAAGAAGATGATATGGTTAAGAAACTCATTTCTTACTTACAAGATACGAACCAGTATCACCCAAGAAAAGAACATTCTTTTACTCCTGCTGTATGTAATCGTCTAGATCGTAATACTTCTGGGATTTTAATCGGAGCAAAGAATGCAGAAGCTCTTCGAGAAATAAATACATTAATAGCAGAACGAAAAGTAATAAAGAAATACTTGGCTTTGGTTCATGGGAATTTTCAGTTCAGAGGTCTTTGTAAAGATTATTTATCAAAAGATGAAGATAAAAATAAAGTATTTTTAGGAAGTGACGGAAAGGAAATACTAACAGAATTTCAACCTTTATTACAAAATAAAGATTTTTCTTTAGTAGAAGTTCATTTGATTACAGGAAGAACACATCAAATTCGAAGCCAATGTGCTGCCTTAGGTCATCCTATTCTTGGAGACAAAAAATATGGGAAAGGGAAGAGAGATGATTTTCCTAGACAATGGCTTCACAATCATTTTCTTGGATTTCAAGAAATGGATCGATATAAAAACTTATCAAATAAAACTTTTTATGCAAAGCCACCAAAGCTGTTAGAAGAAGAATTAATAAAGAAATTTGGAGGTAAGGGGTATGACATATTATCTAGGTATTGATATTGGCGGGACGGAAATTAAAGGTGGAATTGTAAATGAGAGTGGAAAAATATTAGAAGTATATAAATTTCCAACAGCCTTAGAGAAAGAAAAAATTCTACACTCCTTAAAAGAACTGGTAAAAACAGCTTTATCTAAAGATATAAGAGCTATAGGAATCTCTACTGCTGGTTCTGTTAATATGGAAAAAGGTTCCATTACAGAAATCTCTGGTAATATTAATGACTGGGCTTTTACTCCTCTTAAAAACATATTAGAACAAGAATATAATACTCCCGTTTTTGTAGGCAATGATGGGAATTTAGCTCTTTTAGCTGAGATGAACCTTGGAGCAGGGAGAAATGGTGAACATGTAATTATGCTCACCTTAGGAACAGGACTTGGATCTGGTTTTTATTTTAAAGACTTAGGTCTTTTTTATGGAAGTCATTGGAAAGGAGCAGAATTAGGTCATACCATTCTTCACCCTAAGGGTAGGCCCTGTTTTTGTGGGAAAAGGGGATGTGCAGATAAGTATGTTAGTGGAACTGGATTAGAATTAAATTATTTTGAGAAAACAAAGATTCGAAAATCAGGTATAGAAATTATGGATTCTATCTCTCAAGATTCTTATGCTCTTTTAGCATTGGAGGACTTCTTACAGGACCTTAGCCAAGTTTTAATAAATATTAAAAATATTTTTGATCCGGATATTATTATTCTTGGTGGAGGGGTGATAGCCAGTAAGGATATATGGTGGGAGAACATGATAATGAAATATAAAGATATGGGAGGTTCTTTGAAAGATATGGAAATAAAACCTTCTAAGTTTTTAAATACATCAGGGATAATCGGAGCAGCTATGTTGGCAAAGGAATCTGTGGAAAATTATGAAAATATGTAAGGAAGATTTAAATCAAATTCATAAAATTGTGGAAAATCTAGGAGGAAGTCCTGAAAGGCCCTTATTACTCTTGGTTCCTTCTTCTTTAGCTATACAAAGTTTGATTTATCAGTATATTTATACCTATGGAACCTTAGATATAAAAGTAGAAACTTTAAAAACTTTTGGGGAAGAAATCTTAACAGAATCTGGACAGGTTCTACCTCAAAACCTTGAAGATTTATATTTATCCCGTTTATGGGGGAATGGAGAAGATTTTTCAGAAGAAAGCACTAGGATTGGGTTGTCATTAGGTAATTTATATCGTGAAGTAAAGGGAAGAGGAATTGATCAATCTTATTTACCTAAAAAAGGACTTTGGGTTAGGATTCTTGATGTTTTTCAAACATGGGATAAATATTTAGGAAAACATCAATATTATAGTGAAGGTGATTTGTATCGTAAAAGCTGTGAAAAATTAAATATAAAAGGGTATTGTGGTCTTTGTTTCTTTCATTGCTTAAAGCCAAAGGTGGAAGAGGAACCTTTCGTTCAAAGACTAGTAGATTCTTTCCAAGATATTTTTATCATATCCTATGGAGAAGAAGATTGGCTACCAATAAATGCAAAACGGATCCTATCAAAGGCTAGAGATCCTAAGATAACGTTATTTTCTGCGAATCATTTTCGTGAGGAAATCCAAGAAGTTTTTCGTAATATCTTATTTCATTATCAAGATGGAATTCCATTAAAGAATCATAAAATTGTAGTTAGAAATAAAAATACTATGGCATTTATTGAAAGTTATGGAAGAAAATATGGAATTCCCCTGGTAAATGCAGTATCTCGTCCTGTAGATGAATTACCTCCTGGAAGGGAGTATTTACATTTATTGGAATTTTTCACCAATCCAAAGGAAGATCATATAAAGAAAAGATTAGATTTATTCTATTTTCCTTTTAAGGATATTTCAAAAGAAGCCCTTGGAATATTAAAAACCATGACATTCCATTCTTTGGAAGATGCTCTGAATAAACTAAAGTCATTGGATTCATGGGAAGGAGAGTTATCCACTTATGAAGAGGTAAAAGATGCCATTGAAGTTCTTATAGAAGAAGTTCAAGTTTTTGGGAAAGACCCTAGATCATGGTCTTTGATTTTTAAAAACTATAATTGCTATCAAAGAATTTTGGAAAAGGGAAATCCATATTTTCATAGGGATTTAAAGTCTTTAGAACTTATAGAAAAACTATATGAGCCTTTAGAAAGAGAAGCTACATTATTTCTAAATATATCAAAGGAAGAATGGTTCTTTTATATTAAAGAAAGATTGTCTAAAGAAGTGATACGAGAGGATCAGTTCCAAGATGGAGTCTTTGTTTGTGGACCAGAAGAAGCTTTAGGGACTTATAGTACCTTTACCTATCTTTTAGAAATGAATGAAGATCTTCCAAAAAAAAGGGAATATCATTTTTTATTAACTGAACAACTACAAGAGGATTTAGGGATAAAATTACCTTTATCTGAAGAAGCTTATTATGAGGAAAGAAGACTGGAAAATATTTTAAAAAATTCTGAAAATGTTCAAATTTCCTTTACAAAAAATAGACCAGATGACACAGGAAGTTTTCTATTACAAAATGTAAATTTTAAACCATATATCGTTCCAAGAAGTAACCCAGATATGGCAATTACTAAAGAGGAATGGGAAGAATGGTATATTGAAAATCTAGGACAAACTATAGATGGGAACTCTATTTTTTCTAGTAAAGAAGGAGGTCCTTTCGATTTACCTCCATGTAATATAAAATCCTTAAGTCCTACAGCGTTAGAATCCTATGGAAAATGTCCATTTGCCTTTTATATGACCTATGTCTTACAAGCAAATCCTAAGATTGAACAAGATGATTATTTAGTATTAGGTAATTTATTTCATAAGATTTTAGAAGAATATTATCAGGGATTAAAAAAAGGGAAAGAAATCATTTACAATCAAGAATATTTAAATTTTACGATAGAAAGAAATATCAAAAGGAACGAAAATTTTAAGGAAGATTATTTTCAATTAGAATATTTAAAAAATAAATGTCATAGATTTGTTCAAGAAGATGTTTTACGTATGAAAAAAGAAGGATTTCTTCCCATTGCTTTTGAGAAGCCATTTACCTTTACCTTATTGGATCAAGAGTTTTATGGAAGAATTGACCGTATAGATATTACGAAAGAAGGATATCTTGTGCTAATGGATTATAAATCTTCGAAGTATGGCCTACCTGGGGTTAGAAATATTTGGACAAAGGAAGAATATCAGCTACCTATTTATTACCTTTCAGAAGTTTTGGGAGGTAAAAAAGTGGTAGGGGCTTTATATGGGGTGTTAAAAACTAGCGAATTTATTTATCCGATTCGAAATTTAGAGTATTTATCTAAGGAATGGTCTGGACAAAAATCTACTGAGGAACTCAATTATTGGATGAGTGAGAAGTTAAAACAAATAGAAGAACGTTTAAGTGAAATGGAAAAGAACTATTTTGCCCCTATCCCTAGAGAATGTAGTCCCTATTGTCCCTATCAATATATGTGTCGAAAGGAGGAATACCTTGAACTTTAATTCTGTACAAAAAAAAGCAATCGAAACTATTGATCAAAACATCTGTCTTATTGCTGGAGCAGGTACAGGAAAAACAGCTGTACTAACAGAAAGATGTTTAAACATATATAAGAATGGCAGGTTAATAAAAGGTCAAGAAATTCCATCTGTATTGGCCATAACCTTTACGGAAAAGGCAGCTTTAGAAATGAAACAAAGATTAGGTAAAAAATTAGGGACTCTTGGTAGGGAAAATCCTAAGTATGCCCATTTAGCTCAAGAATTTGTACATGCTCCTATTTATACCATCCACAGTTTTTGTTCCCAGTTACTAAGGGAATATCCTATAGAAGGAAAGGTACCTTTGGACTTTCAAGTTTTAGATGAAGGAGAGATTTTCACTTTACAAAGAGAAACGATGAAAAAAGTTTTGAAGAAGTATGAAAAGGATCCTCGAGCAATAACATTCTTTTCAGATATTTGTTCTATGTCAAATCTTGACCAAATATCTAATGTCTTGTTACAACTATATGGAAAAATGAAAAATAGGAATGTAGAAATAAAAATCCCTAAGGAAAGTGGAGAGACCTTAAAGAAAGAAGATTTTTTAAGTTTGTTTTCCCAATTTCAAGACTTTGCTAAACTTTGTAGGAAAAATACAAAGATTTATAAATATTTTGAGACAGAAAATTTAGATTATATTGATGCTTTAGAATCACCTATGGAATGGATTCTTGAAATACAAAAAATGGAAGAGCGTCTAGGTTCTTCGTTAAAAGGAAAAGAACCTAGAGATAAGCTTGAAGAAAAGATAAAAGAATTCTTAGCCTTTGGGGAAAAGCTTAATCAACCATTTTATCAATTAATTTATACGATTATTAATGACTTTAAAATAAAATATACAAATGCAAAGTATAGTCAAGGCTATTTGGATTTTGATGATTTGATAGAAAAAGCTTTAGATCTTGTAAAAAATCCACTTATTGGAGAAGAATTACGAAATACCTATAAATATATTATGGTAGATGAATTCCAAGATACGGATCCTTTACAATGTGAGTTAATCTTTGAACTATGTAAAAAAGAAAAGCCATATGATGGAGCAAATTTATTTATCGTTGGTGATCCAAAACAATCTATTTATCAATTTCGAGGTTCTGACGTAAACTCTTTTTTAAATATGGTTTATGATATGAAAAAACATGGAGCCATACTTTTGGAGATGAAAGAAAATTACAGATCATCAGGAGAGATTCTAAAATTTGTAAATATGGTGTTTGGAAATAAAATGGATTCTTATATTTCACTTTATCCTGGCTTGGAAAAAGTAGGTCCTAATCCTGGAATTATTATAAATTCTCAAAATGAAGAAGAAGATAATATTAGTAATTATATTTTAAAATTATGTAAAGATAACTATGAATATGGAGATATTGCATTACTTTTCAGAGCAGGGACATCTATGGAAAAGTATGAAAATGCGTTAAAAGACAAAAATATTCCAGTCGTTAATCATAACTCCATGAATTTTTATACATCAAGGGAAATTTTGGATGTAACAATCTTATTAGAAGGAATTTTGTATGATGATACCTTTCATCTCGTTTCTGTACTACGTTGTCCATATATTAATCTTTCCGAGGAAAGTATATATGCTATTATCCATGGATTAGAAATAGAAAATAAAGAAGATGAAGACAAATATACTACATGGATGGATACAAGAAAAGAATTAAGATCTCTTTTAAAATATATGGAAGTTTTGGAATTTATAGAAATGGTTATGGAAAGATTCCAAATGAAAGTTTTTATAGCTGAGGATGATGAATTTTATATTCGTCGAGGAAATTTGGAAAAATTTTTAGATTTGGCTTATGATTTTCAAAACAAGAAAAATGGTTCGTTAGAGGAATTTTTAAAGGAGACCATTGAACGTAGGAACATAAGCCAAGAAGGACAATATATTCCAGAAGGTGATGTTAAGGGAGTTCACTTACTAACCATCCATGGATCTAAGGGCTTAGAATTTCCTGTGGTCATTTTACCTGAAGCTGGTAAAAAAACAAGAGGTTCTTATGATCTTATTAATATTAGTCCTTCAGGAAAACTTGGGTTAAGGGAAGGTTATAGTGAGGAAAATTATCGTTCTAATCTAGAAGAATATAATAAATTAGAAATGGAAGAAGAATTAAGGATTCAATATGTTGCTTGTACACGAGCAAAGGAATGCTTAATTTTTTCAGGGTTGGAAAAATCTAAAGAAGGATCCTTAGGAAAAACGATAGAAGCTTATAAAGAATCTATGGAAAAAATAAATGAAAATACATTAGAAGTAGACATGTTTTCTGAAGATAAAGTATGGAGCCATGTACAAAGAAATCCTCTTTATAAGATAAGGCCTACAAAAAAAGGAAGGGTCAAGAAGTTTTACACGATTAGTGAGTATTTAACTTTTCAAAAAGATCCTATAGAGTACTATTTACAATATATATTAAAAATTCCTTTAGAAGTGACTTCTGAAAAAGGACAAAGATGGGATGGGGTTTCTCCTCTTGAACTAGGGAATATTTACCACAAATATATGGAAGTGTATGAAGAAGGAAGAAGTTTAAATGATATTTGCACGCTTTTAAACCTCTCTCCTAGTAAACTCCAAGTGGATATTTTAAAAGAAATGATTTCTCATACTCAAACTACTATAAATGATGAAGTAGAAATTTTAAAGGAAGTTGAATTTTATTTTCCTGTAAAGGATAAGATATTCCATGGATTTGTAGATCAATATCGTTTCAACAAAGATAAAGGGGTGGTATGGGATTTAAAAACTAATTCACCTAAAAATGATTATAATGAACTAGAATCATACTATAGACCTCAAATCCTTTTATATACTATGGCGATGGAAGAAGCATTTAAAAGAGAAACATCGAAGGGCATTTTATATTTTGCTAGAACTAATGAAAAAAGAGAAGTCCTTAGTACTGACGAAAAGAGAAGTAAACTTCTTTATGATTTAGAAACTTTTATAGATACTGTGGAAAGCCCTACCTTTGAGGATGAAATGCTGAATAAAATAGACATTTCTAAGTATTTTTAAGAAGGTTTATAAATTCTTACGGTAAGAAAATGAATAAAAGGAATAAATAGTGGTATATTATATCTATCATAGGAGGTTGAAATATGTCGGAGAAATTTAAAGTAACAGGTATGACTTGCTCCGCTTGTTCCGCTGCTGTTGAAAAAGCAGTAAGTAAGGTTTCCGGGGTAGATTCAGTATCAGTAAACCTTCTTACTGGAACTATGCAAGTGGATAATAGCGAGGATACTATAAATATACATGAAATTATAGATGCTGTTGAACAAGCAGGTTATGGAGCGGAAGTGGAAGGGAAAGAATCTTCTTCTAAAGTTGTTGAGAAAAACCCGTTTGAAGAAGTGGAAGAAGAATTGAAAGGTCAGTTTTTAAAATCACTGGCTATTTTAATTCCTCTTATGTATATTGCTATGGGACCTATGATTGGTTTACCCATTCCAAGTATATTTGTAGGATATGAAAATTCTATTATCTTTGCCTTTACACAATGTTTATTAACATTACCTGTTTTATATTGGAATCGAAAATATTTTATACGAGGCTTTACAAGTTTATTCCATAGAAATCCTAATATGGACTCTTTAATTGCCATCGGCTCTGGAGCAGCTTTTGTGTATGGGATTTTTGTCATCTATCGTTTGGCCTATGGAATGGGTCATGGAGATATGGATGTTGTACATCAATATGCTCATGATCTATATTTTGAATCAGCAGTTATGATTTTAACTTTAATCACCATGGGTAAGTTCCTAGAAGCTAGAGCAAAAGGGAAAACAGGAGATGCTATTGAAAAGTTAATGGACTTAACTCCTCAAGTTGCTATGGTAAAACGTGGTGAAACTTGGGTTGAAATCCCTTTAGAAGATGTTATAAAAGGGGATAGGATCCAAGTGCTCCCTGGAGAAAACATACCTGTAGATGCTGAGATTTTAGTAGGATCTACAACAGTTGATGAATCAGCTCTTACTGGAGAAAGTATGCCTGTAGACAAATCCCAAGGGGATATGTTGATGGCAGCGACTACAAATATTAGTGGTTATGTAGAATGTGAAGCAAAATTAGTAGGGGAAGATACGACTATATCTAAAATAATTCAGCTTGTGGAAGATGCCAATACTACAAAAGCACCTATTGCAAAACTGGCAGATAAGATTTCTGGAATATTCGTTCCCATTGTCATTGGAATTTCTATTATTACATTTCTAATTTGGATGATAAGTGGAGCTGCATTTTCCTTTGCTCTAGGTAAAATGATATCTGTATTAGTTATCTCTTGTCCATGTGCTTTAGGACTAGCTACTCCTGTTGCAATAATGGTAGGGACAGGAAAAGGGGCTTCCTTTGGGATCCTTTATAAAACAGCAGAGGCGATGGAACAATTGCATCATGTGGATGCTGTACTTTGTGATAAAACAGGAACTATTACAAAGGGAATGCCGGAAGTAACAGATGTTTATCCTGAAAATTTAAATGAGGATCTTTTAAAAGCTATTGTTTCTTTAGAAAAACGATCAGAACATCCTTTAGGTAAAGCCATTGTAGAATACTATGGTGAAAACTATAGTCATGAATCGGTAGAAGATTATGAAACTGTCCCTGGTAAAGGGCTAAAAGGTAGGGTAAATGGACATTCTTATCATGTTGGAAACGAAGGTTTTATGAAAGAAATGAATATTGATACTCTTCCTTTAGAAAAATATGGAACTAAATTAACAAATGAAGCAAAAACATTAATGTATATTGGAGAAGATGGTTTGTTAAAGGGTATTATTGGTTTAGCAGATACCTTAAAAGATCATTCTAAAGAAGCACTAGAGCAGTTAAAGGCAAGAAATTTAGAAATCTATATGGTTACTGGGGATCACAAGAATACAGCAGCTGCTATTGCAAAAGATCTTCCTATAGACAAGGTGATAGCAGGGGTACTTCCTGGAGAAAAGGAAGAAGTTGTTCGGCAATTACAAGATGAAGGGAAAAAAGTTGCTATGGTAGGAGATGGTATTAATGATGCACCTGCATTAGCTAGAGCTGATATTGGTGTTGCCATAGGAGCTGGTACAGACATTGCTATGGAAAGTGCAGATGTGGTTCTTATGAAATCAGAACTCATAGATTTTGTGGATGCTTGGGATCTTAGTGGAGCTGTGATAAAAAATATTAAACAAAATTTATTTTGGGCATTTTTCTATAATACAGTGGGGATTCCCATTGCAGCAGGACTTTTCTATCATTCCTTTGGCTTAGAACTTAATCCTATGATAGCTGCTTTAGCAATGAGTTTAAGTTCTGTATTTGTAGTAACCAATGCTTTACGTCTAAATAGTTTTCGTAGCAAAAGACTAAGTGTACAAGGTTTAGTAAATAAAGTTATAGTAGATGAAATGCATAAGGAGGAAAAAATGAAACAAACAGTTTTACACGTAGAAGGTATGACTTGTACCCATTGTAAGAAGAGAGTGGAAGATGCTCTGAATAAACTAGAAGGGGTATCAGCAGAAGTTAATTTAGAGAAAAAGGAAGTCTATGTTGACTATCCTGAAGAGATGGATACTTCTACTTTAGAAAAGGAAGTAACAAGAGCAGGATATGAAATAATAAAGTAAAAGAATAAAAACTATAGGAGTTCCTTTCTTATACCCTGGAATCAAAATACTGTATTGAACTGACCTATTAAATAGGCTATAATGTACACAAGTAGACATCAGGTTGATGAATAAAGAAAACGGATTTCTAAGGTAGGAGGAATAGTATGGCTAATAATTTTTATGAACAATTTTTAGAAGCACAAAATTCTATGTTTAATACATGGAGTAATTATATGAACCCCATGGTAAAACAAGAAAGGGAGGAAGTAAAAGAAGAGGAAGGATATTTTGAAAGCTTGAAAAAGTTAAATGAGAAAAAAATGAATGAATTTATGGAAAATCCTTCCGTCGTTATGCAAGAATTTATGGAGCAACTTAATCCCTTAAAATCTGCAAAAATGGGTGGTGTACCAATAGGTAATTTTTATAACATGATGACTACTGACCCTATGGAAAAATTATGGAAAAACATGATGGGTTTTAATCAATTATTAATGAATCAAAATTTTGAAAATCCTCAAGATGTTTGGAAAAAGATGAATGCCAGCTTTGATAATTATGTTTCCGCTTACCAATTATGGAAGAAATTAAGTGATGCTTCCAATCTTACACCACAAAAATTAGAAGAGATTTCTACTGAATGGACAAATCAGTACAATAACTATATGAAGAATTATTTTATTCCTATTCTTCCAAAAGAACTCCAAGATGTTACTGGAAAATATCTAGATGCAGGGAATGCTTTTGGCCAAACAATTCATAGTTTGGCGAAGCCCTTTGTGGAAGATGCTGTAGATGTAGGTACTGTTATGGCTGATTTTGCGAAAAAAGGTCCGAAGGCTTATATGGATTATATGAATATGTTTACGGACAATGCTAAGGAAAGCTTTAACTATCTTTCCAATACACCTTTCGCGTTTCACAATGAAGATTTTATTAAAACCCAACAAAAATTAATGGATCGTTGGAATAAATATAGCAATGCAATTGTGAATTATCAAGATGCTCTTACTTCTTTATTTACTGAAGCTTCTAAGTCAACAATGGAAGATTTCAGTAAAGTATTAAGTGAAGGAATGGAACCAAAGAGTTTTGAGGAATTTTATAAATTCTGGACAGACAAAAGAAATGAATATGTGGAAAAAGCCTATATGTCTGAGGAATTTAAAGGCTTAATGGAAGAGACATTAGATGCGATGACAGATTTTAAGGAAGAAAATGAAGATATTATGAGAGAGTATTTTTCTTTCTTACAAATTCCAAAGAAGAATGATGTTGATAAATTAGAAGAGAGAGTCCTAGAACTTACTGCTAAGATTGATGAAATGAATAAAGAAATAAGTGAAATGAAGAACTTATTAAAAGAAAAAAGAGGTTTTTAAACCTTTAACTTGGGAATAAATATTTTTCCTAAAGATGATAAGTGTAAAGCTGTTTTAGGTATATATCTAAAACAGCTTTCTTTCAATGAAGGATATAAGGAGGAAATATGTCTGATTTTACTTTTGAGATTGTCAAACGATATGGAGTATTGTCAGAGAGACAAAATGGATGGACAAAGGAAGTTAATTTTGTATCTTATGGTGGAAGACCACCAAAACTAGATATTAGAGATTGGGATCCTGATCATGAAAAAATGTCAAAAGGTCTCACTTTTACAGAAGAGGAAGCAAAATTGTTAAGAGATATATTAAATGATATTTTATAATAGAAAGAGGGATAGTATGCGTTTAGGATTAGTTGGGTCAGGACATGTTGGAGAAATTGTAGCTTATACAGCATCATTACTTGGAAATGCAGATGAAATTATATTTAATGACGTGAAGAAAGAACGTATGGAATCAGAAGCTTTAGACATTAATGATGGATCTCAATTTTATCCAAATGGTACAAAAGCTTGTTTTGGAGAATATAAACATTTAGCGAATTGTGATATTATTGTTGTTTGTAGTGGATTAATTCCTGAAACAGGGGATCGTTTAGATGAGTTAGAATTAAATAAAAATGCTGTTGGAGATTATATTGAAGAAATAGTCGAAGCAGGATTTGATGGTTACTTTATCGTAGTTACGAATCCTTGTGATGTAATCACTTATCAAGTATTTAAAAAATCAGGATTTCCAAAAAATAAGGTTATTGGTTCAGGAACTGCTTTAGACTCTACTAGATTTAATGTTATGATGGCTGAAATATTAGGTCTTTCTCCAAATGCTATTAGAGGGATGATGTTGGGAGAGCATGGGGAAAGTCAATTTGTTCCGTGGTCCCAAATATTTGTAGATCATGTTCCTTTTGAAGAATATGCAAAATTACATCCTGAAAAATTAGAAACTTTTGATAAAGATGAGTTTGAAGCAAAAGTTCGAGCAAGAGGTTGGGATGTATATAAAGGAAAAGGTAGTACCCAATATGGTATTGCCAACACAGTGAATGCCATTATACGTGCTATCACTCATGATACGAAAGTAATCTTAAATGTTTCAACTTATTTAGATGGACAATATGGGGTAGAAGATGTTTTTCTATCAACTCCATGTGTGATTGGGAAAAATGGTATTGAAGAAGTGATTGAATTGGAGTTAACGGAAGAAGAATTAAAAAGATACCAAGAATCAGCTGAAATTATAAAGAAACATATTGAACTATTATAAGAAAGGATTTTTATGTTAGATAGGTTTTCTCGTTTTATGAGGGGACGATATGGTATTGATCAATTAAGTCGTATGACTCAATGGCTTATGCTTATATTTTTAGTTTTAAGTCTTATAACGAAAAAAAGTGTCTTCAATATACTTATCGTTTTATGTATTTTTGTTATTTATTATCGTATGTTTTCAAAGAACATAAATAAAAGGCGTATGGAAAATTTGAAATATATGAAAATGACAGAACCTATTCGGAAAAAACTACAATTTACGAAAATGCAATGGACAAATCGTAAGACTCATCGTTATGTAAAATGCAGTCAATGTGGAAAGATTCTACGTCTACCTAAAGGAAAAGGAAAAATAAGAGTAAAATGTGGTAATTGTAATTATAGTTTCACTATGAAATCTTAGTATAGAAAGGGAAATGGAGTGCCAATTTCCCTTTTTATTTTTGTTTGAATTACCATTAGACAAAAGGTTTACTTTCTAGTATCATATAGAGATGAGAAAGTTGGAAATATCGGGAAACTTTGTATTAAATATAGTATTTATGATATAATTTAGACAAGAATACAATGGATGGAGGAAAGGAAATGGCAGAAATTTTAAAAAAGGAAAAGAATGTCGTATATTTTAACATTGTCTTACCTGCAAAAGATATTGCAGAGTCAGAAATGTCTGTTTATAAAAAGAATAAAGGGTATTTTAATATACCTGGTTTCCGTAAAGGGAAAGCACCGAAAAAAATAATTGAAAATATGTATGGAAAAGATATTTTCTTTGAAGATGCTATCAATGAATTACTTCCACAAGCTTACGACAAAGCGGTAGAAGAATTGGAGTTAGAAGTAATAGATCAACCTAATGTAAATATTGAAGAGTTCACTCATGGAGAAGATGTTACAGTATCCATAGATGTTCAAGTTAAACCTGATATAAAAGTAAAGAAATACAAAGGCTTGGAAATCAATAAACTATCCGATGAAGTAACAGATGAACTTATTGATAAAACCATTGAAAATGAACGAACAAAAAATGCTCGTCGAATTAATGTGGATGAAAGACCGGCAAAAGAAGGAGATATAGTTACCATTGATTTTGTTGGAACCACAGATGGAGAAGAGTTTGAAGGTGGAACTGGAAATGATCAAGAGCTTGAATTAGGTAGTGGTACTTTTATTCCAGGGTTTGAAGAGCAAATCGTAGGTAAAAATGTAGGAGAAGAGTTTGACGTTGAAGTAACTTTCCCTGAAGACTATCATGAAAACCTAGCTGGAAAAGATGCGACTTTTCATGTGAATTTAAAATCTATTAGCTATGAAGAACTTCCTGAACTAGATGATGAATTTATAAAGGATATTAGTGAATTTGATACTGTTGATGAGTATCGAGAAGATGTGAAAAAGAATTTAAAAGATCAAGTCGTTGCTAGTAATAAAGCTGCAAGACAAGAAGATGTTTTAATGGCTCTTGTTGATGAAGTGGAAGTAGAAGTTCCTGAAGTGATGATTGATCATGAAGTAGAGCAAAAAGTAAAAGAAGTGGAATATAATCTTCAATCTCAAGGCTTGGAACTTGATATGTATTTAAATATGCTAGGTTCATCTTTAGAGAAATTTAAAGAAGATCTACGTGAAGGTGCAGAAGATAAGGTTAAAATGACCTTAGGAGTTGAAGAGGTTATTCGACAAGAAGATATTGAAGTTTCTGACGATGAAATTAAAGAAGAAGCTGGGAAAATTGTAGACCAATATTTTGGAGACGATCCTGAAAAAAGAGATGATATGATAGATATTATGTTAAATCGAGATAAGGATCGAATTGTAGCTAGCTTAAAAGAACAAAAGGCCATTGATCTTTTACTATCAGAAGCAAAGGAAGTAGAGAAAAAAGATTCAGAAGAAACGAAAGAAAATAAACAAGAAACAGAAGAGGATACAGAAGAAGTAGAAGAATAAGGAGGCAGTATGGCATTGATTCCTATGGTCGTAGAACAGACCAATCGAGGAGAAAGATCATATGATATATATTCTCGTCTATTAAAGGAAAGGATAATATTTCTAAGTGGAGAAGTAAATGATCCCATGGCAGATCTTATTGTTGCACAGCTACTGTATTTAGAATCTGAAGATCCGGAAAAAGATATACAAATTTATATTAATAGTCCAGGAGGATCTGTAACAGCTGGGTTTGCAATTTATGATACCATCCAATATATTAAACCTGATGTATCAACGATATGTGTTGGTTTAGCTGCTTCAATGGGAGCTTTTTTACTAGCTGCTGGTACAAAAGGTAAGAGATTGGCTTTACCAAATGCAGATATTATGATTCATCAACCACTAGGTGGTGCTCAAGGTCAAGCATCGGATATTAAAATTCATGCTGAAAAAATCCTAAAGACAAGGGAACGCTTAAATAAAATTTTATCAGAACGTACAGGACAAACCTTGAAGCGTATTGACAAAGATACTGATAGAGATTTTTATATGACTGCAGAGGAAGCTGTAAAATATGGACTTATTGATAAAGTCGTAGAATCTCGGAATTGAGGAGAGTTGGATGTCAAATAAAAAAGAAACTTTACATTGTTCCTTTTGTAGGAAGACACAAAATCAAGTGGAGCGATTAATTGCTGGCCCTAGTGTATATATTTGTAATGAGTGTGTAGACTTGTGTAGCGATATTATTGAACAAGAAAATAAAGTTAGCAATATAGAAAATCTAAATGATTTGCCGAATCCTGCTCAAATCAAAGGAATTTTAGATTCTTATGTTATCAAACAGGAAAAGGCGAAACGAGCCTTAGCGGTTGCCGTTTACAATCACTATAAAAGAATCCAATCGACATTGGAAAGTAAAGACGAGATTGAATTACAAAAAAGTAATATTTTAATGATTGGGCCAACAGGTTCAGGTAAAACTTTACTTGCCCAAACCTTAGCTAAGATTTTAAATGTACCATTTGCTATCGCTGATGCCACATCTTTAACTGAAGCTGGCTATGTAGGAGAAGATGTTGAAAATATAATTTTGAAATTGATTCAAGCAGCAGATTATGATATTGAAGCTGCTGAGCGAGGTATTATTTACATTGATGAAATTGATAAAATAGCACGGAAATCTGAAAATGTATCTATCACTAGAGACGTTAGTGGAGAAGGGGTACAACAAGCTCTTTTGAAAATAGTAGAAGGTACTGTTGCAAATGTTCCGCCACAAGGGGGACGTAAGCATCCAAACCAAGAATTTATTCAAGTAGATACTACAAATATATTATTTATCCTTGGTGGAGCCTTTGATTCTATAGAAAAATTAGTAGAACAAAGAATTAGCCGTTCTGGTATTGGGTTTGGTTCTGAACTTAAGGAAACAGAACCTAAGTTAGGAGAATTATTGGAACAAGTCAATACAGAAGACTTATTAAAGTATGGTTTAATTCCCGAGTTCATTGGAAGATTACCGGTACTAGTTGCCTTAGAAGAATTGGATGTAGAAGCATTAAAAGAAATCCTTGTAAAGCCGAAAAATGCTTTAGTAAAACAATATAAGCAATTGTTGGCTATGGATGATGTTGTTCTAGAATTTGAAGATGATGCTTTAGATTCTATTGCTACAAAAGCAATTGACAAGAAGGCAGGAGCTAGAGGTTTACGTGGTATTATAGAAGAAACCATGTTAGATATTATGTTTGAAGTTCCTTCTCGAAAAGAAATTAAAAAAGTGATTATAACAAAGGATTCTGTAGATAGGATAAATGAGCCTATTATTGTAACAGATGCAGATTTACCAAAATCAACATATTCTTAATATGAAATCGTGGCAGAGATTATCCTACCAAATGGTTTGGATAATCTTTTTCCAACTAAAGGCTTACGGGATAAGAAGGAGGTAACATGAGAAAAAAAGATGAATATATTCCACTACCTTTAATCCCTTTGAGAGATTTGGTTATTTTCCCTCAAATGGTAACTCATTTTGACGCAGGAAGACCAAGGTCGATAGCTGCTATAGAAGCTGCTGAGATGGGTGATTCTTATGTTTTTTTAACAGCTCAAAAGAGTATAGAAACAATGGAACCTGAATTAAAAGATATCTATAAAACTGGGACCATTGCAAATATTAAACAAATTTTACGCTTACCTGGGGGGATAGTACGAATTCTGGTAGAGGGGATAGTTAGAGGTAGAATTGTTGAATTACACCAAGATAATGAATTTACAGAAGTGATTGTTGAAGAATTAGGGGAAGAAGAATTACCAGAAGATGGATTAAAGCTAGAAGCATTGATTCGCCTTTTAGAAGAAGATTTACAAAAGTATATCGAATTAAACCCAAAGATTTTTCCTGGGTTCTTAGATACAGTTGTGGATGTTACAGATCCAGGCTCTTTTGTGGATACATCCGCTTCTTATATAAATCTTCCCTTAGAAGATAGTCAATCCTTGTTAGATGCTGTCCATTTAGAACAAAGGATGACCATCTTTCATAAAATTCTTACAAAGGAAATTGAACTTTTAACTATAGAAAATACTATTGACCAACAAGTAAAGTCAGAAATGAATAAGGTTCAGCGAGAATATTATTTAAAAGAACAAATGAGGGTAATTCGTAAAGAATTAGGAGATGGAGAAGATGGAGAAGCTTTAGAGGATACCTATAGAAATCGGATAGAGGAAAAGAAGCTTCCGAAAGAAGTACAAGAAAAAGCATTAAAAGAAGCAAAAAAACTAAGTCAAATGAATACAGCTTCTCCAGAATATACTGTTATTGTTAATTATTTAGATTGGATTTTAGATTTACCTTGGGAAGAGTCTTCTCCAGAAGATGTAAATATCAAGGAAGCAAGAGATATTTTAAATCAAGAGCATTATGGTTTAAAAGATGTGAAAGAAAGGATTTTAGAATTTATAGCGGTACGAAAACTTTCTGAAGACTCTAAAGGTCCGATTCTATGTTTAGTTGGGCCTCCAGGAGTTGGAAAAACTAGTATTGCAAGGTCCATGGCTCATGCGTTAAATAAAGAATATGTTAGGATGTCACTAGGAGGAGTTACTGATGAAGCTGAAATTCGAGGACATCGAAGGACTTATGTAGGAGCCTTACCGGGAAGGGTTATTTCTTTATTGAAAAAAGCAGGTACTAATAATCCACTATTTTTACTTGATGAGATTGACAAAGTGGGAAGTGACTATAAAGGAGATCCTGCAAGTGGACTTTTAGAAGTTCTAGACCCAGAACAAAATAACACTTTTACAGACCATTACTTGGAGCTACCCTTTGATCTATCTAAAGTATTTTTTATTACTACAGCAAATACTACAGCGACGATTCCAGGGCCTTTAAAAGATCGTATGGAAGTGATTCCAATCCAAGGATATACTCCAGATGAAAAATTTCATATTGCGAAACTTCATCTAATCCCAAAACTTTTAAAAGAAAATGGATTAAATCAAAGTAAATTAAAGATTACAGATCATGTTATTTGGACACTTATCGAATACTATACAAGAGAAGCTGGAGTCCGTGGTCTAGAAAAAGAGATTTCTAAAATCATACGAAAAGCGGCTCTTCAAATGATAGAAGAAGATCTAGATAAGGTTTCAGTAAGTAATCGAAATTTAACAGATTTTGTGGGAGAGAAGAAATTTCTTTTTGATCTTGTAGGAGAAAAACATGAAGTTGGACTTGTAAATGGTTTAGCCTGGACTCAAGTTGGTGGAGAAACATTATCCATAGAGGCAAATGCGATGCCTGGGAAAGGAAAGGTTCAACTTACAGGGAAACTTGGGGATGTTATGAAAGAATCTGCTATGGCGGCACTATCCTACTTAGGGGGAAACTGTAAAGCCTTAGGATTAGATCCTGGATTTCGAGAAAAATATGATATTCATATTCATGTTCCAGAAGGGGCTGTTCCCAAAGATGGACCTTCTGCAGGAATAAGTATTGCTACTGCAATGTATTCTGCTTTATCTGGCAAACCTGTTGCAAGAAATATAGCTATGACTGGAGAAATTACACTACGTGGAAGAGTCCTTCCCATTGGAGGGTTAAAAGAAAAACTTTTAGCAGCAGGTCGAATGGGGATTGATGAAGTAATTATTCCCTTTGAAAATCAAAGAGATTTAAAAGAAATTGATGAAAAAGTTACGAAAGGTTTAAAAATATCTCCTGTAAAAACCATGGATGAAGTTTTAAACATTGCGATTATTAGGAAATAAAAATGAAAATAAAAGAAGCGAAATTAGAATGTATGGCTGCATATCCAAAGGATTATCCAGCTGGAGATATGGTAGAATTTGCTTTTGCAGGTCGTTCCAATGTGGGAAAAAGTTCGTTTATCAATAGTATGGCGAACCGTAAAAAATTAGCATATACTTCTTCAAAGCCTGGAAAAACTCGGACAGTTAACTTTTATAAAGTTAATAATATAAGATTTGTAGATTTACCAGGATATGGTTATGCAGCAGTTTCAAAGAAAGAAAAGAAAAATTGGGCTGATGTAATCAACCGTTATTTGGAACAAAGAGAATCTTTGATGGAAGTATTTTTGTTAGTTGACGGGAGACATGAACCATCTGCTGAAGATAAAAATATGTATCAATGGCTGATTGAAAATGGATTTTCAGGTTTAGTAATCGCAACAAAAATGGACAAGGTTCCAAAAACCAGAAGATTAACCCATTTGAAAAAAATTGCCCAAGCCTTTGAACTTTCTTCACATGAACAAATAATACCTTATAGCACAAATTCCAAGAAGTATCGTGATGAGATGTGGTGGATTATAGAGGATATAATAAATCATTATAAGGGATAACAAAAAAAGGCGAGTTTAACTCGCCTTTTTAAAAATCTTATTAATCGATTTTTTCAAAATCGGATTTTTCCGCTCCACAAAGTGGGCATACCCAATCTTCAGGTAACTCTTCAAAAGGTGTTCCTGGTTCGATACCGCCATCTTCGTCGCCTTCCGCCGGATCGTAAATATATCCGCATAATTGGCATTCGTACTTATCCATTAGTAAGCTCCTTTCTTTTGATGAAATATTTAAGATTTTAAATCTTTACACTTATAATGGTAAATCATTTCCTTGCTTTTGTAAATACCTTTTTAAAAAATAATTGTTTTCTTTATAAAAAATACTAGGAAAACATCTTTGAAAACGATATATATTATCAATATATTAAAAAAACACATAATTCTCTAAATAAAGAGAAGTTTTTCCTGTATAAGTATATTTTTAGAAAAAATTAATATTTTGAATTTTTTTAAGAATGAAGTTCCATATACCATCGGAATATTTCTATAAAATTCTTTTATTTTCAAGTTTTTTATAGAAATTATAGGTCAGATTTAAAAATATTTTTTAAAGCCGCTTTAAATCTTTTAAATTGTGGTATATATAAATATAATAAAAACTAAGAATCTTAGTGGGGTAGTGTTTGATGGAATTATTTTACTTATTATTCTTATTATAAGGAAAGGTTGGAGATGGAAGTGGACAGAGTAATATTTCAAGGTTCTGTCCCTAGTGACCTCAATGTAGTGAAAGATTTTTTATCTACCGCTACAAATCATTTACAGCAATATATATACGATGAAAATTTACGTTTTGATCTTAATTTAATTATCAATGAACTGGTAGTGAATGGTGTTCTTCACGGTAACCAAGGTAATCGAAATAAATGGGTTTCTCTTGATATCGGACTTATGTACGATTGTATAGAAATTCGTGTAAAGGATGAGGGGAAAGGGATTGACTATGATCCTCAAAAGTACTGTCTAAATGAAAAATTGTGTTCAGGAAGAGGATTAATTTTAGTAAGTGCACTAAGTGATAAATTAGTGTTTGAAGAAAACGAAGTTATTGTAATTGTTAATTTATAGAAGAGCTTCTTACATCATGGATGGTGAGAAGCTTTTCTTTTGCTTTCTATTATTAAATGATATAATAGTAAGGATAAAATTCAGGAAATAGAAAGAGATGATAGGATGAATTTGAAAGATGAAATACGAAATATAGCAATTATTGCCCATGTAGACCATGGTAAAACTACATTGGTGGATAGTTTATTAAAACAATCAGGAGTTTTCCACGAGCATGAAAAAGTTCGAGATCGTGTTATGGACTCTAATGATATAGAACAAGAACGAGGAATTACCATATTATCAAAAAACACTTCTATTCATTATAAAGGAGTGAAAATAAATATTATTGATACTCCAGGTCATGCTGATTTTGGAGGAGAAGTAGAACGAGTTCTTATGATGGTTAGTGGAGTCGTTCTTTTAGTAGATGCTTTTGAAGGCCCTATGCCTCAAACAAAATTTGTACTTAAAAAAGCTTTTGAGTTAAACCTACCTGTAGTTGTTTGTATTAATAAAATTGATCGACCTGAGGCCAGACCGGAACATGTCATTGGGGAAATTTTAGATTTATTTATTGAATTAGGAGCAAACGAAGATATTTTGGACTGTCCTTTTGTCTTTACTTCTGCAAAAAAAGGATATGCTTCTTTAGATCCTAAAAACCAAGAAGGGACGATGGAGCCTTTGTTTCAAACCATTCTAGAGTATATTCCAGCACCAAAGAATTTAGATGGAGAGCCTTTTCGCTTGTTAATTTCAACAATTGATTATAATGATTATATTGGTAGAATTGGCATTGGGAAGGT
>JAUNVD010000077.1 GCA_030537855.1 Tissierellia bacterium
GGGAGGAGAACTATTTCTCATGTTTATAACAGAGTTCTGAAGAGGACTCTGTTTTTTATTCCCATTTCCTGAAAAAGGAGGGAAAAATGAATGATAAAGATTGGATGAAAAAATGTTTTACTTTAGCAAGAAAATCTACTGGAAAGACGGGATCAAACCCCTTGGTAGGAGCAGTCATTGTAAAGAATCAAAAGGAAATTAGCTCAGGTTATCATCGATGCTATGGATCAAATCATGCTGAAGTAGAGGCCATTTTAGGGTCAAAAGAAAGCGTCAAAGGGGCAACTTTATATGTCACGTTAGAACCCTGTTGCCATTATGGAAAGACTCCACCTTGTACAAAGGCAATTATCGAATCAGGTATAGAAAAAGTAATTGTTTCTGTAAAGGATATAGACCCAAAAGTGTCGGGAAAAGGTATCCAGACATTAAGGGACGCTGGAATAAAAGTAGTAACAGGAGTTTTAGAAGAAGAAGGCAAGAAATTTTATCGAGATTATTTTCAAAGCAAAACACTACAAAGACCAAAAGTTATCCTTAAAGTTGCCATGAGCTTAGATGGAAAGATAGCTACAAGAAAAGGAGAATCCAAATGGATTACCAATGAAAAGAGTCGAGAAGATAGCCATAGATTACGGGCAGAGGTAGATGGAATTCTTGTTGGCATTGGAACGGTTCTTATGGATGATCCCTACCTTACTAACCGCAGTGGCCTAGGTGGAGCACCTTCTCCGATTATTTTAGATACAAATTTACGAATACCTCTTCATGCCAAGGTGTTAAAAAACGAGAAGAAACCATATATTTTAACGGGGGAAAAAGAACATCCTAAAATGAAATCTTTGATACAATTAGGAGCGACTGTCCTTAAACTTCCCTTAAAAGATGGACGAGTTGATCTAAAAAAAGCCCTTGAAGAATTGTATTCTTTGGGATTTGGAAAAATATTAGTCGAAGGGGGAAGTACCGTTTTTGGCTCTTTTGTGGATGAAAAATTACTTGATGAAATCATCTTTTATATTGCTCCCATTCTTATTGGCGGAAAAGATTCAAAAAATGGGATTGAAGGCTTGGGTTTCGCCTACTTAAAAGATACTTTGTCAGTGGAGGGATTGCAGCTAGATTTTATGGAAGGAGATATTAAAGTTACAGGGAGGGTAGGATGTTTACAGGATTAGTAGAAGAAGTTGGGATTTTAAAAGATATAAGGTCAAAATCTTTGGGCTATGAAATGATCATAGAAGCCAGTACCATTTTAAAAGATGTGAAAATCGGAGATAGTATTGCAACCAATGGCGTATGTTTAACCGTTGTGGACTTTTCTGATACTTGGTTTTCAGTAGATATGCTAAAGGTTACAGCAGAAGTTACACAATTACATGGATTATCTCCTGGAAGTCCTTTAAATTTAGAACGGGCTTTACGTCCTATGGACCGAATGGGAGGTCATATATTACAAGGACATATTGATACTATAGGAAAGATTATTTCCAGAACAGATATGTATCCCTTTACCCAATTTGAAATCTCCATCCCCTCATCCTTTCACAAATATATTGTAGAAAAAGGGTCCGTAGGAATCAATGGTATTTCTTTAACCATTAGTCGGCTAACCAGTTTGGGTTTTGAAATTAGTATTATTCCACAAACCCTTCGCCATACTAATTTAAAAGATACCTATCCTGGTCAAAAAGTATGTATAGAATGTGATGTAATTGGAAAATATATAGAACGATTGTTAAAGGAAAATGAGCATTCATGGAGAAGATGAAGATTCACTACGTTTAAATAAGGAGGAAGTATGGATCAAGTAATAAAGAGGGTGGAAAAAGCCCTTGAGGAATTAAAAAAAGGTAACATCATATTAGTAACCGATGATGCGGACAGAGAAAACGAAGGAGATTTAATCGCAGCTTGTGAGTTTGCCACAACAGAAAGTTTAAATTTTATGGCGACATATGGAAAAGGTCTTATTTGTATGCCCATGACTCCTTCTATTGCAAATAAATTGGAATTAGACCAAATGGTTTATCATAATACCGATAATCATGAAACTGCTTTTACCGTCTCCATTGATCATGTCGATACGACAACGGGAATCTCAGCGGCGGAAAGATCCTATACTGCCAGAAAAGCCGTAGAAGAAGATGCCAAACCTAGAGACTTTCGAAGACCGGGCCATATGTTTCCCTTAGTGGCCAAGGAAGGGGGAACCCTAGTACGAGATGGCCATACAGAAGCTACGGTGGATTTACTAACTTTGGCGGGATTAAAACCCTGTGGTTTATGTTGTGAAATTATGGCAGATGATGGGGAAATGCTCCGGGGAAAAGGAATTGACGATTTTGCAAAAAAACATCATATGGCCCAATTATCGGTAAGAGATATTATAGAATATCGGAAGGTTTACGACACTTTAATGGAAAGACAAGGGGAGGCAAAGTTACCCACCAAGTTTGGAACTTTTCAAATGATTGGGTACTTGGATAAAATAAACCATCAACATCATGTGGCTCTTATCCTTGGAGATATCGGAGATGGAAAAGATGTTCTTTGTCGAGTCCATTCAGAATGTTTAACAGGAGATGCCTTTGGGTCCTTGCGTTGTGACTGTGGAGATCAATTACAAGAAGCCATGAAAAGAATTGGAGAAGAAGGACGTGGAATTTTACTTTATATGAGACAGGAAGGGCGTGGAATTGGATTATTAAATAAAATAAGAGCTTATGAACTTCAAGATGAAGGCTATGATACGGTAGAGGCAAATGTCTTATTGGGATTTCCTGAAGATGGGAGAGAATACTATATTGGAGCACAAATTTTAAGGGATTTAGGAGTAAAGCAATTACGACTGATGACCAATAACCCGGATAAAATATATCATCTAAAACGCTATGGTATCTCTATTCTTAGCAGAGAACCCATTGAAATCCCATCACAAGAAAAGGACTATAAGTATTTACAAATAAAAGCTAAAAAAATGAATCATTTATTAAGAGAATTTCAAAATTAGGAGGATAAGATGAAAGTATATGAAGGAAAGCTCACTTTAAAAAATGAAAATGCAAGATTTGCAATTATTCTTTGTCGATTTAATAATTTTATTACGGAAAAACTATTAGAGGGTGCTTTAGATGGATTAAAACGTTGCGGAGTTTCGGATGAAAACATTGATATTTACCGTGTTCCTGGGGCATTTGAAATTCCATGTATTGCTAAAAAATTGGCCTCTTCCAAAAAATATCAAGGTATTATTTCCTTAGGAGCGGTTATTCGAGGTGCAACTCCTCATTTTGAATATGTCAGTGCCGAGGTCAGTAAGGGAATTGCCAAGGTAAGTATGGATTATGACCTTCCAGTAATTTTTGGCGTCTTAACCACAAATACCGTAGAACAAGCAATCGAACGGGCCGGTACGAAATCAGGGAACAAAGGCTTTGACGCAGCCTTATCTTGTATTGAAATGACAAATTTAATTGAGCAATTATCATGAAAGGGACGATTTACTTAGACTTTGACGGAACCTTACACAATACCTCAAAAATATATGCAAAAGCCTTAAATAAAGGGTTAAAGGAAATGGCTTCTAAGGGCTGGATTGATTTTTCTGAAGTGGAAGAAGATGAGGTAAAAAAGTACTTAGGTTGTACAAAAAAGGAAATGTGGAATCACTTTCTTCCAAATTTAGAAGAGGAAAAGAAGAAAGCAGGAAGCCAATGGGTGGCCCAAGGTTTGTTAGAAGAACTAAATGGACCCAAAGAATATTTATATCCAAATGTTTTAGAAAGCTTAGAAAAAATAAAGGACTTAGGATATACTTTGGTATTTTTAAGTAATTGTTCCATAGAGTATATGGATAAGGTAAAAGAAAAATATCAATTACAAGTTTTTTTTACAGATTTTTTATGTGAAGGAGCCTTTCCAGGCTGCTCCAAAGGAGAAATAATCACCTATAACAAGGACAAATATCCCAAGGGCTATGCCATGGTTGGCGATCGTCATCATGATATGGAAGGAGCCAAAGAACATAGCCTCTTACCGATCTTTTGCACCTATGGATTTGGGGAGAAAGGAGAAGGAGAAGGCTGTATTTCCATTTCTTCTTTTGAAGAAATCCTTGATCATATCTAATAAAGAAGAAGTTTGAACTCCCATTGGGTAGATCGAGATGAAATATCGATTTCAAATAGTTTTCACTACCAAGTTGCCGATAGGCGAAGGGTCTATGGCGTTTATGAATCAAAAGTAATTAGGCACGATCATAATCGATTCATAAAGAGGTAATAAGTAGTTTAAATACCTATCCTTTGAATAGTGAAATTCATCCTGTGGTAGTATCCTAATGGATATAATATTTTTAGACAAATTTATGACTTTGGCTTAATAAGGCTAGGAAGAGGTGATTTTGGAATAAAATATCAAGACAAAATCCTCTTACATGGACTACAATATAGAACTTTTTTCATTAAATATCGGCCATATAAAAGACTCGACAATCATTCAAAATAATGGTAATATTTATTATATAAATACATTTCGATACAGGAGGTTAAAAACGAAAGGTGCTGGATATGTACATATTGAGAATCCCAATGCAGCAGTTAAGTATTTTCAAACCATTTCAAAATATGTTCATAATAGAAATGCCTTATTTGATCTTTCCCTAGGATATGGACCAATTTCTATTTCGATTCCAATTGAAGCAGTAGAAATGGGATCGATACAGCGATCTTCTCGTGCTTCCAACTAATTATGGATGTAATTCTTTTACGTTCATTTTAGACCTTAACAAGAAGAAGGTGAAATATCAATGAAATATATTACCGGTATTTTAATGGCTTTTGCCTTGACATCCTTCCCTTTTGTTATCATATCGCAAATTTTCATTCTTTTCTTTGGCAAGTTTGGATATTTTGTCATTGCTTTAATAAATGGGTATATTTTAATGGTGATTTCAGGAAATCAAATAGAAACTAAATTAGACCTAGCACGAGGAGGCTTGGAAGATTTAAGGGGTCTCATTGAAAAGCAAAATAAAGAATCCAAAAAAGCATAAAAAGATTAAGACTTTGGTTTCAATAGAATATTTTAAAGGCAAAGGAGATGAATCGTTTGGAATATTTGACCGGTATTATTATGTGTATTGTCTTTAGTCTTATTTCCGGTTTAATCAAACCATTTTTAGAACATAATCCTTATTTAGTGTATTTATATATTTATATTACAATGTATTCTTTGATGGTTATTTCAGGCTTACATAGAGAGGCAAAAATAGATGGATTATTGGCAGAAATTGATGATTTAAAGAGAAAACTCATGTCAGAAAGTTCAGAAACTGATGAACCATCTGAAACGGTTAAACATGAATACAACGATGAACAATATAAGAATAGAAAAAGAAACTATTAATCGATATAAGATCCATAAATATGAAGTTCTAAGATATCTGTTGGGGGATAAATGATCTCTCAACAGATATTTTTTGCAGA
>JAUNVD010000001.1:0-17339 GCA_030537855.1 Tissierellia bacterium
TCCAATCATATATCACATATATGATACAATTTGTCATCAACATCCACGTTAAGAGGATGTGAGTTTCCTTGAAGTTCTTTATTGATTTTTTACTTCACTTGGGGCAAGTATAATTAGCAATTTTGTTTGCCAGTGGTTTGACAAAGGAATGTTTTATGACATAAAAACCCATGAAGTCAAATCCATGGATTTTTAAGTGTTTTCTTTATTGATTTTAATTTTAAGTTTTTTAAGAAGACTTTTTTATGTTCTCTATAAATAAAGTCTTTTAATAAAGAATTTTTTTCCTGGTGATGATTGAATAGCTTCTATTAAATCTTTTCATACATTTTTATTTCTTTCAGTTGGAAATATTACATCATCTCATTTTATATATTTAAAACGCAAATATAATAATTCTTTACATAACGATACATTTATATTAAAATATATATAACATATTTATCTAGGTAAAAGGCTTGATAGGATTTATTACAATTCTTTTTTTGAGCCTTAAGGTACCAAAGACATAAAAAGAAGGAGATTCAAGATGAACAGAATATTATCTATCTTTAGGCATGAACCAAAGATTGTTTTAATTTCTAATTTAGTAGTATTTTTTATGTTTATACTTGGTTTGTGGTTACAATCTTTTATACTCATAATGGTATCCGGGCTATCACTATTATTTATCGGAAAGTATTTCAATGAATTGTAGGAGAGATATCAAATCAACAAGAGAGTTTTATTTCTTTTAAAAATTCTAGTTTTTATAAGCATTTTTCTTCCCATTACTCACAGAAAGATTAAGCTGAGTTTATACTTAGTTATAGGATTACTTTACTATTTTGTCTTTGCTATAAAAATATATGGAAAGAGGATTTAACATAGGATGAAGTGGGTTAAGATATTCTCATATACTGTCTTTTTTCTAGGGATTGTATATTCATTATTTACCATAATGGAGACATTTTATTTCCTTCATTTGTAAAGAAGTATTTCTTATCGTTAATTAAATATTATCTTTTGAAGAAAAGAGGGACAAATGGATTCTAAAGATAAAATCAAAGGTAATTTTGGGCATTATACTTTATCTCTCTGATGATTTATGGTTATTCACCTTATGAACGGATTTCCTTATATATTCGTTGGATTTATTATGTTATGGCTCATATATTTTCAATCATTGCCATATATACTGGGGAAAATTAGAAGTAGAGTTAGTAGCTAGGAAGAAGAAAATTTTAGCCAGTCTTTTATCTCTACCCTTTTTATTAATAGAACACCTCATTATAAAAGAGGAAGGCAATATAAGAGGTTAAGAATTTATGAAAATATGCTTTGGTTAGGTTCTATAGGTTATATAAAAGGAGTTGACATCAGTGAAGAAAAGAGCTTTAAAAATCTTATTATTATTTTTATTACTATTCTTAGTTGGCTGTAAGGAGCCACAAACAGAAGAAGAAATAATTTCAGATTTTCTTGATAAAAGGGCTAAATTACAAAATTATCAGGAAGAATTTATCCAAGCTGGGGACAGGATTCTCATAGATGGTTCATTGGAAAAAAATGATGCAAAGGAGAAGGATATTAAGGAATTGGAAGAGATTCTTAAAGATTTGAAAGCTCTAATGGTGGAAAGAGAATTTGAAAGATATATGGAAAAGCGTTCTTTTTTCAATGAGGACTTTATCCGTGGAGTTTACGATTATTGTGACATTAAAGATATTTCTTGTGAGGAGGTATCTGCTGAGGATAATAATAAGGTATATGATGTAAAGTATCAAGAGGTCCTTTCTTTGGAAGGTAAGATAAAGGAAGAAAGAACACATAATATTATGATTACCTTGGAAAAGAAAGGGAGGTCTTGGAAGATTGCCTATATTATGAATGATGAATAATGAAATATGTTGGGTTCAACAAGTTTTGTGAACCCAACATATTCTTTTATAAGGCTAAATTTTGCTTGATTAAAATATCTCTCAATGCATTTGTATAATGTATCAAATAACTTTCTGCATTGGTAGTTCTGTCATGTTCCATAGAGTCTTCTTTTTTTACAAATATTTTTTTCAGCAATGGGCCAAAAAACATATTGGAAGAAGTTTCTGCTATATAATCTAGTTGTTTGCCTTCTTCATAATAAGTAATAAGGACAAGGGCCTTTTTCTTCGGATAAACTAGGACTCGAAACTTGTCTGTAGCAGGCAATCGAATATATTCTCCGTAGGCTCCAACCTTTCCTCTAGTAAATGAAGATTCTTTCCAATGATTTTTAAAGATAATTTCCAAATCATCTAAATTTAATGTTTCTTTGATTTTAATTACTTGTCGTCCCTTCATAATCTCACCTACTATTCAGACCAAACAATGACAATTCCCTTGGTGGAGTTGATCCAATCCACTTGACATTTTAAATTCTCTGCACTAAATCGGATGGGGACATAGGTCCTGTCGTTATGGATAAAGGGAGCAATGTCCATTTCCTTAGGCTGATCGTTTTTACGTAAATCTTTTTTGTCAATCCACATATTCACCTTATTTCCATTGGCATTTAATTGTACTTCTCTAGAAGAAGCATTCCAACCAGCATTGCCGTCCATGGCTTCTACAATGGCTCGAATGGGAACCATAGTACGGGATTTGGTGATTCTTGGTGTAGTTCCTCTTCCAGGATCCACTTCTCGTAACTCTCCATCCACACTCATCATCGGATCGTCAATGGTAAGCATAATAAAATGACGTTTCCCTGTAGGATTTTCCGTTCCGGCACCGATTTGGTCTGAAGTCTTGGTCGTCCATTCTGCCAAGATGCGACCTTCTTTTTCTCGAATATTTTCTAAAGGCTTGGCTTCGGCTAAAATTTCCACTAATTGGTATTTATATTGGGTACTAGGCTCTACATTCACATCGGTGAAATCTGTGGCGGTAATGTAAAAGTCGGTAACAGACATTCTTTCTCCATTTGGTAATTTCTGACGATAGAGTCGATATCCAATGGCATTGGTGGCTTTAAAGGAAACGGTGACTCCAGCTACACCATTAAAGGCCATAGTAGTATCCTTGGCGGCTCCTGAGGTGACAGTGATTTGAACTTGTTTGTCTGGAGCAGGTTCTCCAGAACTTGGGTTAGGGTTCGGGGTTTGTCCACCGGAACTTCCATTTACTCGAACAAATTTAAAAGGTTTATCAGGATTATCCAAGCGAGTACCGATAAAGGAATTACGATCTTCGCTTAAATCCATTCGGAAGAAGTAATCCCCATTTTTATCTAGGATAAAGCATGCCACTTCTGTGATAGCACCTTTAAAATCCTTGGTTTTCACCTTTCCATTTTGAGTTTCTTTCCCTTTGATGATCAATTCACCATTGTCAATTTTAATATCATAGATAACTTCAATATAATTGGAATCCCCAGGATTTCCCTTGGACCATTTCCAAACTCCTTCAATAGTCCCGTGAGAGGTGGGATTTGGCTGGGGTTTTCCACCACCAACTCTTGTTAGAAATATGGAATCTCCTACATGAGTAAGTCTTAAGGTTTTTCCATCTTCCAATTCTAAGGTCATCTGCCCTTCTGGAGTGTTTAAAACAATTTGATTTCCTGATACCACTCCATTAAAGGTCACAGTATCTTGAACTGCTCCATTGTGGAGAATGGAATATTTCACCGTTGCTGTATTGCCACTTACTGTAATATCTAGTTGTGTTCCATATTTTCCATCTTTCCATTCCCATTTTCCAGGGAAGCCAGTTCCTCCATCGGGATCGGCAACGTCAATTTTTTTCCCACCAGAGGGAATGGGATTAGGCTTGGTCAAATCCGTACCTTGTACATATCTCATCTTGTCTGCACGGAAGGTGTTACTAAGTTTTTTCCCATAGTTGTAAGGTTTTTCTTCCACAACAGGATCCGTACTATTAGTGGTCCACCAAGCATGTAATTGATTGTCAGGTTGTAAACGGAAGATAACTCTTCCATCGGAATTTCCCTGATTGTTTTGGCACCAGTCGGCGTAGATTTTATTTCCCCTCACGGTGCCTACAAAGGTTCCCTTGATTTTCGTTGCTTCATCATCGTGATAATAAGTACTATAAACCTTATCTCCAATTTGATGGATATAAATAATTCTTCCCCAATTTCTATTTAAGTTCCATGTGCCGGTAAAGGGTTCGCCAGCAGCTTTTACTTCCTGGGGTAGTGCTCCTAGAAGGGGAAATAACAGAGCAAAAACCAAGAGACCAATGATTATTTTCCTATCTTTCATTGTTTTCACGTCCTTTCTAATAATCGTTTCATTCCATTCTTGTTTTTAATATACCATGGAAAGGGCCATTATATGGGAACTTTACTCTTTTGTCACTTGACAATTTTGTCAATTTTTTATTTCTCGAAATGACGATCCATGATATAATATTAACAGGTGATAATATGGCATTTTCCAAACATTTAAATGAAATTATGAATGAATTTCAAATTAAAAACATTGATTTAGCTCGTGAATCCGGATTGTCTCAATCATATATTAGTAAGATTCGTCGTGGTATATCTATGCCAAAAGATGGAAGTCTAGTGTATGAAAAATTATTTCGAGGGTTAGAAGCTCTTTTAAACGAAACTCAAAGAGAAGGTTTAAAGGAAAAATTTGAATTTCCTTCCGATCGTAAATCTTTACAAGCCTTATTTCGAAAAGAATCTTCTAAAGTTATAGGCCATTTTTCCAATTGTTTGAACATCTTGATGAATTTTTTTAAAATTCAAAATAAAAGTTTAGCAGAGGTTTTAAATTGTGATCCTTCTCTAATTAGTAAATATCGAGGGGGAGAACGGATTCCATCTATGGATAATGAAATGGTGATTCATATGACCCATTATTTTTCCTTTTTAGCCATAAGTGAGGGGAAGGGTTTAGCATTATGTAAAGTAATGGGGATGGAGGAAATAGAGCATATTAACGAAAAAATTCTTTCGGAGTTAATATTAAAATGGATGCTCCAAGGAGAAATGGATGCTCTTTTAATGGACAAGATATTTAATATGATGGAAAATTATCAGGAAACCTGTGTAGACTATTCAAAACTTTCAAAGATATTAGAGTCCACCAGTCTTCCTTATCAGGAGGTAATGAAAAAACAGGGAAAAGAAGGAATACGAAAACAGGTTCTTTTATTTTTATCATTGATTGCTAAATCTGAAAAAACTTTAGAATTAAAATTATTTTCAGACCAAAGTATGGATTGGATGACAGAAGATCCTGAATTTTTCAACATTTGGAGAACCTTGATGTTGACTATTTTAATTTGTGGACATCGAGTCCAAATTATTCATAATATTCTTCGAACAGATAGGGAATTATATGCTGCTCTGGAAGGGTGGTTACCATTACATTTATCTGGAAACATTGAAAGTTATTATTATAAACTTCCAGCTTCAGATTTATTTTCTAATACTCTATTTATCAATTGTGGTGAATTTGCCGTCGTTGGGAATTCTGTCGTTGGGTTAGAGGATGAAGCAGATTTTTATTTTACTAAGGATGAAGGGACTTTAAAAAGGGTAGAACATGTTTTTGATTCTTTAATAGAAAATTCAGAGGAACTGTTACAAACATTCTCTTTACGAAGCTATGAAGACGCCTTTTTATTTGCCGATAGAATGATGGATACCAATAAGGATTCTACTATTTATCTGATTCAACAAAAGTTGCCTTTGTGGACCATGAATGAAAACCTGCTTATAAAGATTTTGGAAGAGAATCAGGTGGGAATAAGGAGAAAAGAATTTATTTTAGAGTATGCTCAGTTTCTACGAGAATCTTATGATAGCCTTTTAGAAAATAACGAGTATTACGAGTATTTTTATATCCCTGAGAAATTTGAAGAAAAGAAATACATACTAGATGGGATGAATATTTTTGGTGAAGAACCGATTTATTACACCATAGAAGATTTCAAAGCTCATTTAAAAGATATTAGGAATATCCTTAGAGAATCAAAGAATTATCATATTGCTATTTTAGAAGAGCCTATGTTTAGTGAAATGAAATTACTCCAATTTAAGGATAAGAATATTTTTGCAATAAAAACAAAACCACCGACATCTGCTATAAGTTATCAGTCAGAACTTATCCTTCAAAAATGTCAAAGTTATATGATGTATAAATTAAAAGATACGATAAACAGTATAGACCATTATGATGAGGTTCTTTCGGTATTGGAAGATTGGGGAGAATAAAAAGCTGCTGTAAAATTTTACAGCAGCCTTTTTTATTTTCTTTGCATTAAAATGGAAAATGCATTTTTGTCTAAATTTTCCCCTACAAATACGAGTTGAGTTTCTTCTAAATCATCTGCAGGCGTGATGTTCCATTTTCCCTGTACTAAGTCAATTTTTGCAATATAAGATGCAACTTTACAAAGGCCTTTTCCTCTTATTACTGTACCAAATCTATTTTCAGAAATGGCTTGTAAAGTTACTCCTAATGCTTGAAAATCGTGGAATACTACATTTTCAAAGACTAAGGTTTCCATAGACATATTTGGTCCGTTAGAAGATATAAAACCTTGTGGATCATAAGGGGTTAGAATCTGATTCCAGTCTTCTTTTGAAAAGAAGGAATAATGATCTTTATATACTCTTCCCCTAATATGAGGTGCTATTTTCCCAATGGCTTTGTCGATATTTTCACTAGAAACATGTTCTGTTTTTGATAGTAATATATGTCCAGCATTTTTTACTTGATCCCAAAATAAATCTCCATATTTTTTGATGGTTTCATCAATGGTAAAATAGTCGACAATAGTAATCGGATCTAATAAATGGATATTATCGTATTGGATTGGTTTGATATTTTCAATGATTTTTGATAAATACCCTAAACCAGTAGGTTCGATTACCAAGTATGGTGGATCTACAGTTCCCGATATGGTTAAGACAGAATCAGCAAAATCTGTTTGTTTGCTACAACAAATACATCCATCTTCTAAAGAGTAGATATCCTTATTTGTTTTGGACAATAATGTTCGATCCACATTAGCTTTTGCATAATCATTTTCCAAGATACAATAATCAGGTAAATGCTTCCCTAAGTGTTGTAAAAATGTAGTCTTTCCTGCACCGAGAAAACCGGATAACAGGAGTATATCCATATTATTCTTCCATCAAATCCTCTGCTACGATAACTACAGGTTTAATAAGATCTTTTGGTTTATCCTTCATCAAATAAAGTGCTTCTTCCACATGTTCAAAACCATTAAACTTGTGAGTTACCAATGGTGCAAGGTCTAATTTACCAATCGCTACTAATTTTGCTAATTTTTCCATACGTAGACGTCCACCAGGAGTAAGTCCACCACTTATAACTTTATGACCCATACCAACGCCCCAGTCTTCTCGAGGAACCTTGATATAATCTCCACTACCTAAGTAGTTTACATTTCCAATCTTTCCACCTGGTTTTACAGCTTTAACAGCTTCTTCGAAAGTATCTACATTTCCACCAGCAATAATAACTTTATCTACACCTTTGCCATCAGTTAAAGCTAATACTTGTTCCGAAATAGATCCTTCTTTATAACTGATAATATTGGTTGCTCCATAAAATTTAGCTGCTTCGACACAGTTTGGACGAGTTCCTACTGCAAAAATTCGAGACGCTCCTTTTAAATTTGCTCCAGCTACAGCCATAAGCCCTACAGGACCAATACCAATAACAAGAACTTCATCTCCAAATTGAACATCAGCTTGTTCTGCTCCATGGAATCCTGTTGGAACCATATCAGATAACATTGGTGCTAATACTGGATCCACTCCTTCAGGAATATGGGCAAGGTTACCATCAGCATCATTGACATGGAAAAATTCTCCAAACACACCATCTTTATAATTAGAGAATTTCCAACCACCAAGCATTTCTCCTGAATGCATTCCAAATCCAGCTTGTGCTTCTAAAGAATTCCAATCAGGGGTTATCGCAGGTACTAAAACACGATCTCCTGGCTTAAAATCTTTTACAAGTTCTCCAACTTCAACGATTTCTCCTGCACCTTCGTGACCTAAAATCATGTTATGACGGTCACCAATGGCTCCTTCCCATACTGTATGCACATCAGATGTACAAGGTGCCAAAGAAATGGGTTTTACAATTGCATCTAATGGTCCACATTCTGGTTTTTCTTTTTCAATCCATCCGGTTTTACCAATTCCTAACATTGCAAAGCCTTTCATATAAACCTCCTTCATTCTTATTGTAAACGTTATTTTGTTCACAACAGTTATATATTTCTAATGGTTTCCCATTATGTTTTAAGTTCTACCCAAAAGGGTAAACTTATAACCAATTATAACAAAATCCTTAGGTAATTTGTTATATTATTCCTGAAATGTTAATTTTACAAAGTATAAAGATTTCATTTTTTTAAATGCCATTAAGGTCATTTGCAAACCAAAAGGCAGTTGCCCTCTATCCTTTAGGACAGAATCTAGATCATAATTGATAGAGATCTCTTGAATCATTGGAGACCAAGACTTGATTTCTAAAGGATCTTTGATAAAAAATTTCATCCTAAGATCTTCGATCCCTTTCTTAGCTATTTCTCTATTACTTTTTCTCATAGCAGATATATTTTTGCAATCAAAAAGTAAGATTGCCCCAGGATAATGTTGCCCTATAATATGAATCAATTTTTTTATGTCTTTTGGGGGAAAATAATGGATTACACCTGTCATAAGAAATAAAACACCATGTTCTTTTCTAAAATCAATCATTTTTGTGAAAGAATCATCTAAGAAATTGCAGCTTAAATGATATTCTCCTTGAGCTAGTGGGTAAAAGTTCTCTCGAAATGTAATAACATCAGGTAAATCCATATTATAAAATTTAATTTGTCCATTGTTTATTTCGGGAAAGAGGCAATCTAATCCACAACCTATATTGACGATAGATGCCATAGGATGTTTTTGTATAAATTTTTTGGATTCTTCTACACTATAAAGGTGACGTAAACCGTAAATAAAAGATTGAGTTTGGGAGAGTTCAATTTTTAAGTGGTGTAATTTTCTAAGAATGGTTTCATTGTCTTTAAAATGAAAGTATTGAGGATAGTTTTTTGAAGCGTAAGCTCTACCAGCTACAGGATATAATAAGGTGTCAGAAATTCTATTTTTAAAATAGTGGTCCATAGAATCACCTCTAAAAATAGAATACCATAACATAGACCCTCATTCAATTGATGAGACTAGAGAAATTTATTTTTTTAGTAAAGAGAGTAATCAATGGTTACAAGATACATTCCTTTGATTATTTTCAGGACATAAAACATGAATTTAAATTTAAAAGGGATATCCTTAGTATCTTTTAAAAAGGAAGAAAAGTCATAATTAATAGAAATATTTGTAATTCGATGATCCCAATGTTTTACGGAGCTAGGATTATAAACAAGAAATTTCATTTCCGCTCCTTGGATACCTTGTTTTTTTACAAGATAATTACTTTGCTTCATAAGAAATGGACTTTCTGAATCGTATACAAGTCTTGCACCAGGGTAATGATTTCCTAAATATCGGAAAAAACCTTCCATTTTTTTCGGTGTAAAATAATAAATCACACCTGCCATTAAAAATAAAATTCCATCTTCTGGGGAAAATCGTATATCTTCTACAATGCTATGGTCTAAAAAACTTTTGGAAAGTTGATATTCTCGTTCCCTTTTTTCAAAGATACTTTTACGCAAATCTATAACATCAGGTAAATCTAAATTGTAAAATTGAATCTTTCCATTGTCCACATCTGGAAAGAGATCATCCAAACCACAACCAATATTGACAATGGTACAATTTGGATGGTCTTTCATATAATCAAAACAAGCTTTAACATTTGCTTTATAGCGCAGACCATAGGTTAGAGCTGCAAATCCTTTAATCGTTCCATTGAGGTTTTTAGAATCAATAGAAAACTCCTTATTAATATAGCCGAAAATATCTTTACTATTTGCAAAGTCAAAGTATCTTGGATACTCTTGAGTGACCACCGACCTACCTATGATAGGAAGAAGTAAAGTGCTAGATACATGGTCTCCAAAGATTTCTTTCATAATATCACCTCTTATAAAAATAATATCATATTTGAAAAAACCTATCAATAAAATAGAAAGTAGTTTAGAAAAAAACCTGAAAAATGTAATATTATCAATATAATCTTTTATAACATAAGAAAAAATGAACGTTATCCTTAAAATTTGAATAAAAATGTATATAATAAGAATAAGCACTGTCGTTAGGAGAACTAAGAATTTTTTAAAATAAGGTTTCTATCCTATTTATTTAAATATAAGGAAAGAGGTATGAGAATGAACAGTCCTTTATATGTAGCTCATCAACAGCTCATAAATACTATAAAATTAAGAATGAAAGATACTATTGGTATATACGAGGAAGGGGAAGGTTATATCCTTTATGATATGAAAAATCCTGAACCAGATGCTCATTTAAGAGGAGCCACTGTAAATGATACTTTGAATCAGAAGTCATTTTTTAAAGATATTGATAGATTCCATAAGGATTACAGGGATACATGGACGATTCGTGTCTTAGGTTCTGTTGCCAAATCTTTAGAAAAAGGGTTGGAAGCACGTGGATATATTTGTAAAGACAGAAAAGGATCTCCAATTATGGAAATAAATCATAAGATAACAAGAAAAACAAGTTATCCTGTAAAACTAGTTCCTTTAAATCAAGGAGGAGATAAAATTTTAGAATTATGTATTCCTGTATTATCTCAAAGTTTTGATTTATCAATAGATACTTCTAAAAGATTATTATTAAATGGTTGTTGGACAAATAATCAAAACTTTCGAGTTGGATACCTATTAGAAAAAGATAAAGTGATTGGGTTTGGAATGTTTGTTAAAACAGAAGAAGATCAGGTAGGAGGAATTTACTATATCTCTACATTAGAGGAGTATCGAGGAAGGGGAATCGGAAAGGATATAGTGACTCTTTTAACAAATTATGGGTTTCAACTTGGAGTGGAAAAGATTATTTTACAAGCTTCCAAACTAGGTCAAATTGTTTATCAATCTTTAGGATATCAAGAAATTGGAAGATACTATAATTATAAAAAAGAAGGATAGATAATTTTTGAAAAGGTGATTTTGGCTCTTCCCTTTGATGATATTTGAAATAGATAAAAGATACTTTTTCAAATATCTGGAATTTACAGATTCAGTAAAAGATGAAAAATGGTAGATGATGTAATCGCCATAATTAGAAAAAGAAAGATGGAAAAAGAAATAGTCCTATTTTTTCTTGATTATGAACTATCAAATATATCGAAGAAATATCCTGACTTTGACTCAGGGTTTTTATACTTTTTTCCATAGAAGATCTTGCCTCTATGAAGGAAGATTATTCATTATGGAAGAAAGAGAAGCTACTCCTAAAAAAGTGAAGGAGATTCAAAAAGCAGGTAAGAGCAATTGGGTGGACAGTAAATACATCAAAGTCTATGGAAACATTTATCCATTCAAAAGTGGATGGAATCATTACAGATCATCCGAAACGTATCAACGAAAAAATATAAAAAATAAAGAGAAAAAAGACATTGAAGGGATTCTAGACAAACTATTTCGATAAGTTCAGGAAAATACAATAATTTCATACATGAACTCCCCCTTTTTCTTTTGATATACTTTTAAGTATCTTTGAAGAAAAGTAGGTGAGTTATGAAACGAAATGCTGAAGAAACTATGATTTTAAACGAAAATTTATGGAAGGTGATGTGGAAATTATCTTGGCCAGCTGTATTGGCAATGGCTCTTTATGGTTTAAATATGGTTGCAGATGCTGTTTTTGTTGGGAGATTTGTAGGAGAAAAAGCCCTTTCCGGAGTAAGTGCTGCCTATCCTTTTACCCAAGGGACCTATGCTCTAGGTGCTCTTTTCGGCTCTGGAACAGGAGCATTATTAAGTATTGCCATTGGAGAACAAGATACATGTACAAAGGAACGAATTGTGGGAAATGTAAACTTTTTAATCATCATCTCTGGTGTTTTTCTTGGTGGTATTTCATACTTTATCTCTCCTTTGCTGTTATCATTTATCGGCATGGAAGGAGTCGACTTTCAATATGCTAATGAATATTTGCAGATTATTTTACTGGGAAGTATTTTGACTTTAGGTGCTTTAACTTCAAATATGATTATTCGTGCAGAAGGTAAAATGAAAACAGCAGCAGGAATTATGGGCATTGCTTTAATCATTAATATTATTGCCAACTATATTTTTATGGGAATTTTTTCCTTTGGGGTGAAGGGAGCAGCTTGGGGTACAAATCTTGGATTGTTTACTGGGATTGTGCTATTTTATAGGTATTGTCACAAGGGGAGAGCAGGATTCGATATGAACGAGAAAAAAGTTCATCGAGATCCGGATATTCTTCGCCAAATCTTATCATTAGGATTTCCTTCTTTTATAACAACAATTATGGCTTTGATACAAGGTACATTTGCAGTGTATGCATTAAATAAATATGGTGGAACAGAAGATATTGCATTTTATGGAATGGTACTTCGTCTTTTTAATTTTTGTATTACACCTATTTATGGAGTGATGTTTGCCATTCAGCCAGTGGTGGGAATTAATTTTGGTGCAGGTAAGTATCGAAGATTAATTTCCGTCTATAAGGTATTTACTACTTCAGCGTTATTACTTGTCTTTCCTTTTTGTCTGTTAGGATTTCTTTTTCCAATGAGGATTTTTCAGTTTATGTTACCAGATAAAGTATTTGTTTACCAAGATGTTATTAATTTCAGATATTTGATGGGAATTATACCAGTACTTCCAGGGGTTTTAATGGCTCTTAATTTTCTAACAGGAACGAAAAAACCAAAACCGGCAACGATTATTGGACTGACGAGACAAGTTTTGCTTCAAATTCCTGCAACTTTACTGCTACCAAGATTTTTTGGAATCCCTTGGTTGTATAAAGGCTATTTTTTTATTGATGTTTCCCTTGCTATAATAGTTTTTGCACTCATGTATCAAGAGTTTAAGATATTAGGAGAGATGGAAGAAGGAATGAATCCTCTTTGTTAATTCTTCATTCGATTAAAAATCCCTAACCGGTTTGGCTAGGGATTTTAATCTATATTTTCCATTAATTCTAGGATAATTCCATTTGGATCTTTAAAATAAAGAGCCTTTGACTTACCAAAACCATCCTTTGTGAAATCGAAAGTTTGAGGCTCAGAAATACATTCCACACCTTCTTGTAAAAGATGTCTATATACCTTTTCAATATCTTTCACATAAAAACAAATTTCAGAAATGGAGGTCTGGAATAAAGAGGATGATTTTTCTATAGCAGGTTCATTTAAGAATTGAATTAACTCTACTGGAGGGGAGATCATTTCCTCTGTACCTTTTAAGTAGGCAACTCTAGCCTTTGTATTTTCTTTTCCAAATAAGGCATCTGTTTCTTTTCCTTCCATCATCATCTCTCCTTGATAAGTTAAATGTAAAATATCTCTATAAAATTTTATGGACTCTTCCATATCCCTTACCGTTATCCCTACATGTGCAATTTCGTGTATCATATACTTTCCCCCTTTTTTGCATTGAAACATTATATCAAAAAGAAAGAAATCTTACAAATAAGATTAAGAAAATCTTAAGAAAGTCTTTATCAATCATTCATACTTTCTTTCCCATTCTTTTATATGATTAGGATGGTATAATATTGTAAGATTCAAGTATAGAATAAAGAGGGAGAAATATGTACCGAATTTTAGTTGTAGTGATGAAGCAGAAATTACCGATTTAGTGGCAGTATATTTGAAAGATGAAGGGTTTGAAGTATTAAAGGCTTATACCGGGCGAGAAGCCTTAAATTATATTAATACTGAGGATATTGACTTGGCAATTTTAGATCTAATGCTTCCAGATATGAGTGGATTTGGTATTTGTCAGAAAATACGAGAAGAATTCACCTATCCTGTTATTATGCTTACTGCAAGAGATGATGAATTTGATAAGATTAATGGTTTGATGATTGGAGCAGATGATTATGTTACAAAACCATTCCTACCTTTAGAACTTGTGGCAAGAGTGAAAGCCCAGCTTCGTAGATATCATGAATTTTCAAAGGAACGAAAACAAGAAAAAGTCTATGTAATTTCCGGGTTAGTATTAAATGAATCAACCCATGAATGTTTCTTGAATGAAAAGGAAATAAAGCTTACTCCGACAGAGTTTCATATTTTAAAAATCCTATGTAAAAATAAAGGGCATGTGGTAAGTTCCGAAGATATTTTTAAAGAGATTTATCAAGATGAAATTTATATTAAAAATAATAATACGATAGCTGTTCATGTTCGTCATATTCGGGAAAAAATGAAGGAAAGTATTTCAAAACCCAAGTATATTAAAACCGTATGGGGGGTGGGATATAAAATTGAATACTAAAGAGTATAAAAGGAAAAAATATCCTTTAATACGACGGGGCATATTCATACGTTGTTTAACTTCTACATTTTTTGTTGGGATAGGTGGATTTTTATTATACCAATGGATTCGAGGAAATACAGCTCAAAGAATCATTCGTTTTTTTGCTATATTGACAGCTCCGGGGACGACAGATCCTGAGGTGATTTACAACTCTATTATTCGGAATAATATGACAGGTATTATAAAACTCTATATTATCTTTGGATTTCTTTTCGTAGGATATATTACCTATGTACAAGTACATAAGTATGTGGAAGATTTATTGTCTCAAGTGGAAAATGCCTTGGAAGAAACTTCTAACTTGAAGGAAGTGAAACTTTCTCCAGACTTAGATGTCTTTGAAGAAAAGATTCGACAAGGAATGGAATTACTAAAACGCAAGGAAAAAGATGCCCAAATAGAACTCCAACGAAAAAATGAGTTGGTAATGTATCTTGCCCATGATATTAAAACTCCTCTAACATCCATCATAGGGTATTTAAATCTATTATTGGAAGCGGAGGAATTAAAAGAAAAAAATAGACAAAAGTACTTAAAGATTGCTTATGATAAATCTCTTCGACTAGAAGAATTGATTCAAGAATTTTTTGAAATCACAAGATATAACTTACAATCTATGACTTTATCCTATGAAGAAATAGATGTATCCTATATGTTGGCTCAAATGGGGGAAGAGTTTTATCCCGTATTATTAAAAGATGGTAAAACATGGAGTGTTAAGGTTCCAGATGAACTTAAAATTATGGGGGATTCGAATAAATTAGCAAGGGTTTTTCAAAATATTTTGAAAAATGGAATTGCTTATGGCTTTCCTGGTACCACCGTTGAAGTTCTTGGAATAGACAAAGGAGAAGATGTTTGGATACAATGTATTAATTATGGAGAGGAAATCCCAGAATATAAACTGGAGTCGATTTTTGAAGAATTTTACCGTTTAGACGAAGCAAGATCGACAAATACTGGAGGTTCCGGCCTGGGACTTTCCATTGCCAAGAGAATTGTAGAACTTCACGGGGGTAAGATTCTGGCAGAAAGTAGAGATGGAAAGACGGTCTTTACTGTAATACTACCAAAGACGAAATGAAAAGATCCTAATTCTTAATTTTTCCTTCATAACTCCTTTAGAAAGAATGAATAAAGGAATCCTTTTAGTATGGTTAAATACCATTACAAGGGTTCTTTTTTTTGAAAAGATTGTCAATTCCTCTAGTTCTAAGATTCATTGAAAAAGAAATACAAATGGATATTTATTTGAGGTGATTAAATGGAAATAAGACTGGAAAATATATCTAAGAATTATGGAGATAAGTTGGCTTTAAAATTAAAGGTGAATAACCAGAAACTATTGGTAAAGCTCTTTTTTGTTTAAAAGGTTGAGTTCATATATTACTATTTATGAAGTATAGATATGGGAGATACGATTATAGATATTTTGTAACCCTATATAATTGTACCATTAAATGTCACTATAGTATGGACTTTAACTAAATGTAGTTGTATAATATAAGATATAATAGATATAACTATAATATATCTAAGGAGTATGATATGGGGGGGTAAGTATCAATATAAAAAAGAATAAGTAGTAGGAATGCCTAAAGGAAAATGCTTTTTAAAAATAGGGATAAAATTTATGGATGACGATTAATTTTATCCTAAAATATTGATTCGTCGGAGGTGTACAATGAAAAAGCAGAAAAACATAGGAAAGTTAGCCTTAGTTGTATTGGCCCTTCTTCTCATCCTTCCAAGTTTCGGAAAGGTTTTTGCAGAGGCAAATGATAAAGTTCCCAGTTTATATTATGACCATGGTATATATTGGCTTAAGGAGAAAGATGGAACGATGTATTTCCCTTTAAGAGTGGTTATGGAGTCTATGGGTTATGATGTAGAATGGAAGGAAAATCAAGAGGTTTTTGTAAAAAATGATAAGACGGAGTTAATATTAAAAATTGGGGAAAATAAGTTGTTAAATAAAGATTTAACATTAGAAAAATCACCACTTTTACTAAAAGATAGAGAACAATGGAAAACTTATGCACCTTTAGAATTTTTTGAAATTCTTGATGTGAAGTTTGAAAAAATAACAGATGACGGTCAAGACCTTTATATTATCGGTGGTATTGACGAATTTGAAGAAGTTAGAAAACATAAGAATCTCGGAATCCCCAATGAAGTAACAAGAATTACTAAGAAAAATGATGAAAAAACTTATACTACTATAGAGAATGTTCTAAAATTTGCTGGAATTAATGATTTAGAAAAAGTAAACATTTTCAAATATTATCAATTTCCAGAGGATTCATCATATTTAATTGCATTAAAAAGTAATAGAGTAGATAGTGATTCTAAAGAATTAAATATCTTATTGGCTGGTAACCTTAATATAGGGAAAGAAAAGTCAAATTTAGAAAATTTTGGAATACAAGATATAGATGCTCAAGAATTTGATTTAAAAGAAAAGAATATTTCAGAGGAAGAAGCTTTAAAGATTGCCAAAGAATTTTCCAAAGTTCTTTTAAATAATGATAATACTCCTACATTAAAAGGGACGACAAGCAATAAAATTAGTAAAGAAGCTTATCTTATAGATTTAGGAGATAACAGGTCTATCACCATTGATAAACAGTATGGAATTGTTATTGAGATGAATTAAATATGTGAAAAAGCCCTAAAAGTCCGATGGTATCGGACTTTTAGGGTCTTTTTATATAACATTTCAAATGGAGGAAATCCTTATGAAAAAGTTTTTTATTTTGTACAAGAAAAAAGATTTTTCAAATTACTATCTATAGTATGATATTTTTAGGAGGAATGGAATGAATCAATTACAAAGATTTAATGAAACTCTAAAATAT
>JAUNVD010000001.1:17439-126386 GCA_030537855.1 Tissierellia bacterium
TTTTAGGAGGAATGGAATGAATCAATTACAAAGATTTAATGAAACTCTAAAATATCTTGAAAGTTCTTTAGATGGAAATATTGATGAGAAAAAGGTAGGACAAATTTCTGGGTACTCTTATCCATTATTTCGACGAGTCTTGTCTATAATCTCTGGCATCACCTTAGAGGTATATAAGAAATCGTAAGTTAACAAAAGCGGCGATGGATCTTCGTCATGGGGATGAAAAAATCATGGATATTGGATTAAAATATGGGTATGATTCCTCTAAAGCTTTTTCTGTTGCCTTTAAAAGATTCCATGGGAAAAGACCGAGTGATGTTAGAAAAGGAGGAGATTATCGAGTATTTACTCCTATCTATTTTGCATTAACGATGAAAGGTGGTAATAATATAGATATAAAGATAGTAAAAAAGCCCACTTTTACACTGGGAGGGCTACAAGTTCACAATAAGGGGGGTACAGATTTTGGAGAGCTTTGGGACCAGCTCTTTGAAAAGTTTGATGAAGAGGAATTAAAAAAGTTGGGAAATGGAAAGATCTATGGGTCTTGTTTTGAGGTTTTAGATTCTGAAGATTTTTGGTATATGGCTGGTTTTGATATCGAGGACAAGGAAAAAGCCAAGGAAATAGGGCTAAAGCTTTTAGAAGTTCCAGAAGGGAATTATGCCATTATTCCATGTAAAGGTCCTATTCCTCAATGTATTCATAAGGGTTGGAAATATGTTATGGAAGTATTTTTACCTCAAGAAGGGTTAAAGCATAGTGGCGCCCCTGATTTTGAAGTATATGGCATGGGAGATCCTCAAAGTGAAGATTATAAAATGGAATTATGGATTCCTGTGGTTAAGGAATAGGAAAATATATTTTAAAAATACAATGGTTATTGAAAATATAGAACTCTTACCTATAAGGGGGAATTTTGTAGAAACATGTTTTCAAACCTTTAAAATCTTTATAATTTCTTAATATTTTCGTAAGAGTTCCTAAGACTTTACCTGGTATGATAAGAATAGATGATGGATGATAAAGACTTGGTAAGGTGGTTTTATGAAAATCCAAAAAATTTTATTCTTAATGGTTCTTAGTCTTATGTTTTCTTTATTTGTATTATTAGGTCAAAAATATCATTTTTTAACAGAAGAAATGTTATATTTTTATCTATTAATACCTTTGTTCTTTTTACTTTGTGGGTATTATCTTGGTAAGTTTTTTGAGATAAAGGGATTTTGGTATCCCCCTCTTTTATCTTTGGTTTACGGAAGTCTTTTACATTTGATTTCTGCAATATCTATGGATGTAGCATATATTGTTTTTGGTTTTCTTTCTTCTTTAGCTGGAGTCCTTTTAGGCTTTCTTGTAAAAAAGATGAAAGAAATATATCTTGTGGAATAATGGTAAGGATCCGAAAGGGTCCTTTTTTAATACTTTGAAATAGTGTATAGTATTGTTATATGGGAAAGAGGGGGAAATATGGATAGTCAAATTTTAAAGTCAATGCCTTTACATCTTCATACTGAAGTTTATGAAGATTACCTTTCTGATGAAGGGATACGATTTTTACGAAGATATGGAGAAGGCACGAAAGAGGGTTGTTTAACGAGAGATTTTTTAATTCCAGAGGATATGACCTTACAAAGTATTCATGCTATGATTCAAAAAGCTTATGGTTGGGAAAATACACATTTACATTTGTTTGAGTTGGATAAAGAAGATTTTGAAATCCTTACTGAAGATTGTATTGAAAATTGGGAAGAGTTGGTAGGGGAGGTTTTTCCGTTTCCTGGAATTTTTAAAGATTTTCTTTTAGATGTGGAAGGACGATCTTTAGAGAAAAGTTTTACTGGTCCTTATAATAAGAAACCGATTATTCCAAAGGAGGAACATAAAAAATCCTTAGAGAATTTTTTTGAAAAAGTGAAAGAGATTCCTGTTTTTAATGAAAAGAAAAAGGAATGGGAAAATACTCCTTTGGAAAAAGCAAGTTTAAAGGAGCTTCAAGCTTCTAGGATTTTTGAAGGTTCTATGAATGAATTATTGGAGCATTTAGAAATTCGAGATGTTTTATATTTTGAAGATGAAAAAGTAGAAAAAGATGAAAGTTTTCCCCTTGGTAAGGGATTGATTTATTGCTATGATTTTGGAGATCACTGGACAGTAAAAATATCCTTGAGAAAAAGTTGGGAGCATCTCTTAAAGGAAGGGCTAATTACTGGAGAGGAGTTGGCCAAAGCAGAAAGGATTGTGGCTAAGGAGCATCGACCGATTTGTCTTCATCGTCAAGGGGTCAATCTCTTTGATGATGTAGGGGGTTTGGAAGGTTTTGCCCGATTTTTACAAGAGGTATACGAAGGGGAGACTTTAGAGGCAAGGGAAGAACTTTTAGAATATGGAAAGAATATGGGATGGTCAAAGGAAAAAATTTCTCCCTATGATACTTTATCATAAAGACATGCTTCGGCATGTCTTTTTTTGAATGAATTAGTTTTCTAAGAAAGTCTTTTCTAAACACCTTTCCATATTTATGAACCTTTTAACCTTTTATCGCTATTACCATTTCGTTTATACTTTTAAAAAGAACCACATCTTTTTATCGATATAATAAAAAATATGTAAGTGTATTGATTTTTAGAAGTTAATATCTTTTTGCATTTCCTAAAATTTTATAGGAATGGGTAGACAAAAGTATAAATACTTAATAAAATAGAGGAATCGAACCCTTATTGTAGGGTATTCTTTAGGAAATTTCTTAGAGGAGAAAGGGGTATACGTTGAAAGCACTAATCGTAGGAGCAGGAAAACTTGGATATCGTTTGGCTGATGCCCTTGTAGATGAAGGTGTAGAAATCGTTGTTGTAGATAAAAATGATGAAGTGATTGAAAATATATCAAATCTAATTGATGTTATGACGGTTAAAGCCAATGCTTTAGATTTTATGGTTTTAAAGGAATTGGATATTTCTAGTTTTGATATGATTTTAGCTACAACAAAGAATGACGAAGCTAATGTTGTCCTTTGTTCTATTTCAAAAAAATTAGGTTGTAAGTTTGCTGTGGCTCGTGTCCGTGATCCAGAATATTTAAGGCATCTTAGTTTTATGGCAAAAGAGTTGGACATTGATTATATTATTAATCCAGATTTTGAAACCGCAGAGGTTATTGAAAAATATTTGCTGAAAAAGTACTTATTAATGAGTGATGAATTTGTTGGTGGTAAGGTTAAGTTGGTGGAGTTTAATGTGGCCAACGACGAAAATTTTGTGGGTCAAAAACTTATGGATTTAAAAGGTTTTGATGATTTATTAGTCACAGCTATTTCTCGCAGTGGAGAGACGATTATTCCAAATGGGCAAAGTGTTTTAATGAAAAATGATATTATCTTGGTAGGTGGAGATGCCCATGCTATTGAACAATTTGACCGAGATCATTCTGGAGTTGAGCGTACTAAGTCGATTGAAAAGGTCATGATTGTAGGAGGAGGGAAGGTTGGATTTTACCTTGCTCTTTTACTAAATAATGCAAATGTAGAAGTTACCATTATTGAAAAAGATATGGAACGTTGTTTATTTTTAAAGGAAACTTTGCCAGACTGTACGGTGATTCAAGGGGATGGAACGAATATGAACCTTTTAGAGGAAGAAATGATTCATACCTTTGATGGATTTGTAGCAACGACAGGAATTGATGAAGCAAATTTACTAAATGCTCTCGTTGTGAAACAAATGGGCGTTTATAAGACGGTGGCAAAGATTTCAAGATCTAATTATAATATGATTTTGGATCGCCTTGTTATTGATGGAGTGTTTAATAGTAATTTTATTACAGCTAGTAAAATTTTACGTCTCATCCGTGGTTCTGGGGCTCTTTCTGTAAACTTAATGCTTGGTGGAGATGCTGAGTTTACTGAAATGATTATAAATAAAGGTACTCTAAGTACAGATAAAAAGATTAAAGATCTTGATTTACCTGAGGGGATTTTAATCGTTGCATTGGTACGTGAAAATGAAGTTATTATTCCTAATGGAGATAGTATTTTACAAGAAGGAGATCATGCTGTCTTGTTTTGTACGAGAGATCGTCTATCTGATATGAAACGGATTTTCCAAAAAGATGAATTGGCAAATGAAGCTTTATGGAAATTTTGGGCGAGGAAAAGATAGGAGGCGATGATTTGAATTATTCCATAACGGCAAAAATTATGGGGGTTATTTTAATTGTAGAGTCTCTTTTTCTCCTTCCTCCTTTAGGTCTTGCTCTTTTAGATCAAGATGGAACAGTAACTGGAATTTTAATGGTTATGGCAATTATGCTAGCAGTTGGATTTGGAGCAACGAAGATTTCAGCAAAGGATTTGGTTGTAGCCCCTTTAGATGGACTTTTGATCGTAAGTTTAGCTTGGGTGGTTGCTTCTATTTTTGGGGCTCTTCCCATGTTCCTTTGTACAAAGATGAGTTATGTTGATTCTTTTTTTGAAATTGTATCAGGGTTTACAACTACAGGCTCTTCGGTTATTAATGATATTGAGTCCTTCCCAAGATCTATTATTTTATGGAGAAGTACTGCCCATTGGCTTGGAGGAATGGGAATTTTAGTTTTTACTATTTCTCTTCTTCCAAAACTTGGAGTGGGAGGATTTCAAATTTTTAAAGCAGAGTCTCCTGGTCCAGTAGCAGGAAAAATTGAATCCACAGTTAGTCAAACGGCAAAGAGATTATATTCTATTTATATGGTAATTACTCTTTCCCTTTTTGTATTTTTACTTATAGGAGGAATGAAGCCTTTTGATGCTATTATTCAAACTTTAGGGGTTGTTGGAACAGGAGGATTCTCCAGTAAAAATGATTCTATTACTGGTTTTACTGGATATATGATTCCCGTTACCATGGTCATATTTATGGTTATATGTGGAACAAATTTTGCAGTTTACTATCAAATTTACCATAAAAAATTTAAGGATATTATTCAAAATGAAGAGGTACGTTTTTACTTAACCTTATTTTTCGTAGCTTTTCTTTTAATCACTGCTAACTTATACTTTAGTGGCTATAATACTTTAGCAATGACAGCAAGGGATGCATCTTTTCAAGTAAGTTCTATTATGTCAACATCTGGATTTGTGAATGCGGATTATGATTTATGGCCAAGTTTTAGTAGATATGTTCTCTTAGTCCTTATGTTTATCGGTTCTTGTGCAGGTTCTACTGCTGGTGGGATTAAAATTATTCGAATTGTTGTTTTATTTAAATTGATTAAACGAGAAATTCAAAAGGTTGTACACCCAAAGGCGGTTCTTCCTATTACCATAAATGGAAAGATTGTTCCTGACGAAGTGGTTATGGGGATTAATTCCTATCTTGGAATTTATTTAACTATTTTTGTACTGTCCATTGGTTTTATTACCTTAAGTGGAGTGGATTTAGTTTCGGCCCTTTCCTCTGTAGCAACGATGCTTTCCAATGTAGGTCCAGGGTTTGGACAAGTAGGTCCAACGAATAACTTTGCTAATTTTTCCCCTATTTATAAATTGTATTTTAGCTTTTTAATGTTACTAGGGCGATTAGAATTCTTTACAATACTAGCAATTATTGCACCAAAACGTAGAAAGAAACGATTTGTTCGATTATAAAAATGGCCCCAAGTCTTTTTGATTTGGGGTTTATTGTATATGTTATTTTTTTAAAATATTTGTGTAAAAAATCAAAAAATTAAGATGATTTCATAACAAAATGACTTTTTGAAATTTGATATCATAATGATGGAGGTCTGTTATGAAAACTATTATTGATAATCTTATGAAAATTATTGTTCGGCAAAAAGATCTCAGTGTTGAGAAAGGAGAAAAAGGGGAAGTAATAGGAAAATCTAAGGAAGGAACGATAAAAGTTACCCCCTTATTTCAAGATGATTCTTTCTTTGTCACTAAAATTGAAAATGACGGTAGGATTGAGTGTATATATGATGGTTTTGAGCTTAGTGGGAATTGGATGGAATTTACCCTTTGTCTTGAAGGGGAAAGCACCTTATCAAAAGATGGGGACCATAAATATCTAAGTAGAGATCGTGTAATGGTTTATGATGGTAGTAAAGTTCTTCCTTCTTGTTCCATTATATTTCAAGACTTTAGGGGTATTAATATTTCTTTAAAAGATAAGTTTATGGAAGTTGGTATTGACCAAGATATGAATCTTTCGATTGCTAAGTTTTGGGAAAAAGAAAAGTCCCAACTTTTATTAGGAGATTCTTGGACTCTCCGAAATGGAGATAGTACCCTTTATACACTATGTAATCATTTATTTTATGAAGTGGTAAATACTCCTATGGATTATCTTCATATGAAGAGAGAAACCTTAGAAATTATACAGGTTCTATTTGAAAGTTTCTTCCGAAAAGAAGATTTATGGAAACGAATCTTAAAGATGAATGAAGATTTAGAAGAAGGAGAATATACTTTAGGTGATCTTTCCAATCTTTTAAATATTTCTAAATATAAGATTAATCAACATTTTTTACAAGTACATGGACGTACATATTCTGATTATATGCGACAAAGAAAGATTGAAACAGCTTGTCATTTATTAAGAGATACCCGGAATAGTATTTTAGATATTGCATCTGAAGTAGGATTTGAAAATCCTGGAAAATTTTCAGCGATGTTTAAGCGTGAAGTTGGCTTTACTCCAAGAGAATATCGAAAGAAATTAGATTCAGATTAATATCTTTAAACGATAAAGTTAAAATTCATGGGATAAGAGATTGTTTGCTTTTACTAAGAAGTTAAAAAAATTAAGAAATATAGAATCCTTATTCTATTAAAAAAGAAATGAACGTATACGCTCATTTCTTTTTTAAATGTTTAACTTTATCCAATTCCTTTGTGACCTCAGGCATTAGTTCACTACTTATTGTTTCTAACATTTCTGTTAATTTTTGAATGTCTTCTTCAGGAAACTTGTCCATAGCTCGTTGAAGGACTAAGGTCATATATTCGTTTCGGATTCGATAGTAATGGTAAAAGCGATCCGTAACTCTTAAGTACACTTCTCTTCGATCTTCGGGAGAAGTATATTTTTCCAAATAACCTTTTTTTACTAATTGATTAGCTTTATAGGTCATATTTGGTTGGGATAGATTTAAAAAATCTCCTACTTCTGTAATCGTTGGATTACCCATGGCATGAATAACCTCGACACAAAAGGTCTCTGTTGCTGTTAAGGTAGCCTCTCGCTCTGCGAATCCACCGAAGATGTTTTTGTAAAAATTAAGTTTTAATTTTTCGTAGACATCTCGAAAGGCATCTTGTAACATATTTTCACCTCGATTTAATATTTGTTAAAGGCCTAAAGCAAATGCAATTTCTCCTTTACAAACGACTCGTTCATCTACCCTTGCTTCACAAGATGCAAATCCTACATTAAGACGCATCTTAGTTAGTGTGGTAGTAATCATCAAGGTATCACCGGGTATCACAGGGTGGATAAATTTAACATTTTTAATCCGAGTAAAGTAGGCCTTCTTACCTTTATTTTCTTCCATAGACAATAATGCAACAGCTCCTACTTGTGCCATGGATTCTACAATAAGAACTCCAGGATACACATGCTCATCAGGGAAATGTCCTTGGAAGACCGGATCGGTTATCGTTATATTTTTAATCCCGGTTGCAGAAACACCTTCTTCTACTTCTAAAATACGGTCAATAAGTAGAAAGGGGTACCTATGTGGGAGAAAATTCATAATACTATTGGAATTATACTTCATATTTCATATCCTTTCAATGCTAGACAGACATTATGTCCTCCAAATCCTAAAGAATTTGATAAGGCAATGTTGATGTCTTTCTCTATAGAGGTATTTGGAGTAATATTTAAATCACATTCTGGATCTGGTACCTTGTAGTTTACCGTGGGAGGAATAAAATTATTTTGAATGGCCAATAAAGAAATCATTGCTTCCAAAGACCCACTAGCACCAAGTAAATGGCCAGTCATTGATTTCGTACTAGATACATATAATTGATTAGCAAGTTCTCCAAAAGTATCTTTTATTGCCTTTGTTTCAATTTTGTCGTTTAATGGAGTGGAGGTACCATGGGTGTTAATATAATCCACATCTTCTAAAGATATATGGCCTATTCTCATAGCTTCTGTCATTGCTAAACGAACCCATTTTCCACTTTCGTCAGGTGCTGTAATATGGTTGGCGTCACAAGTCATGGCTCCTCCTAGGATTTCTCCATAGATTTTTGCACCACGAGCTTTGGCTTTTTCTAGTTCTTCTAAAACTAAAACCACAGAACCTTCCCCCATAACAAAACCACTTCTCTCCTTGTCAAAGGGAATACTAGCTCGGTTAGGATTATTTTCTTCATTTAAGGCTCTCATAGAAGTAAATCCACCAATACCTAATCCATTAATACTAGCTTCACTTCCTCCAGCAAGGACCACATCATGGTAGCCGTCTTTAATACTTCGATATCCATCTAAAATTGCATTTGCAGATGCAGCACAAGCAGTAACAGGACATCCTACATAACCATGTATTCCTAAGTCTATAGCTACTTGAGCAGCTGTCATATTGGTTATAACTGTAGGAGTGAAAAATGGAGATATTTTAGAAAATCCCTTTTCAAATGCTTTGAAACTTTCTTTTTCTATGGTGTCGATCCCACCAATTCCCGAAGCCATCATAATGGCAATTCTTGTAGGAGGGTACTGAGAAAAATCTAAACCAGAATCTTCTTGAGCAAATCTACTTGCTACAATCCCAAACATATTAACCCGATCCATACGACGAATTTCTTTTTTTGTAAAATAATCTAAAGGATCAAAATCCTTTGCTTCACATGCTATTTTGACTTTCAATTTTTCAACATCATATCCTTTAATAAAGTCTACAGCACAGTAACCATCTTTTAAATGTTTTACAAGAGTATCCACATCATTTCCTAAAGGGGTTACAAAACCTAATCCTGTTACAACCACTCGTCTCATAGATTCATCCCTCCATCTACAGATATTATTTGTCCTGTAATATAAGAAGCTTCTTCAGAAGCTAAAAACTTAATACAATTAGCAATATCTTTTGGTTCTCCGAAGCGACCAAGGGGAATTTTCTTTATATATTCTTCTTTGGTACGTTCTGTTAATTTTTCTGTCATCGCTGTTTGAATAAACCCAGGTGCCACTGCATTTACCGTTACATTACGACTTCCTATTTCAGCAGCTAAAGTCTTTGTCATACCAATCACCCCTGCTTTAGATGCTGCATAATTGATTTGTCCAGGATTTCCATGAAGACCCACAATAGAAGAAATATTTATAATTCTACCACTTCTTTGTTTCATCATTTGTCTTGCTGCTAATTTCATAAAATAAAAGGTCCCTGCTAGATTTACATCGAGTACAGAATGAAATTCTTCTGGTGTCATTCGTATGGTCAAATTATCTTTCGTGATACCTGCATTATTAACGAGGACATCTAAAGTTCCAAAGTTTTCTAAAACTTTATCCATAATGTTCTTAGCATCCTCAAAATTAGAAACATCACCTTTGACCTTTAAAGCTTTTCCACCTAAGGTTTCAATTTCTTTTTCTAAAGAAAGAGCATCCTCTTCTCTTCGATAGTTAATAGCCACAAAATATCCCATTTGAGCAAAAGTGCATGCAATTTCTCGGCCAATGCCCTTAGTAGCACCGGTGATTAAAATACTTTTATTATCCATGGAACCTCCCTAGTACATTTTTGTAATCCTCATATTTTGCAATGGTATACACTGGTATTTTCGGAGCCATCTTTTTTAAGATTTTCTTAAAAACATTTTGATGTCCGATTTCAATAAAAGCATCTACCCCGTCTTCAATCATATTTTTTAAATCATCTGCAAGACGAACTTTTTGTCGCACTTGCTCCACCATTGTATGCTTAATATCTATAAGAGGGGAGGTATTACCTGTAAGATTATAATAAATAGGAATTCTTTCTCTTTGGAAAGGAATTTTTTGGAATAATTCCTTTAAGGTAGTAGCTGCAGGATTCATATAAGAAGTATGAAAAGGACCAGAAACTTTTAAAGGGATAGAACGAATTCTTTTTTCCTTTAATCTCCTTGTTAACATTTCAATTACAGATTCAGCACCTGCTACCACAATTTGATCGGGAGAGTTAATATTAGAAATCTCAGCAAAAACATTTTTTGTGTTGATTTCATCTAGTATCTTTTGAATTTCTTCTTCATTAGACTTTAATACTGCAATCATAGAAGTATGAATTCCTTTTACAGCATTTTTCATAGCTTCTCCTCGAAGGCGTGAAATAGATATAACATCCTCTTTAGATAAGACCCCAGAGGTATAAAGTGCTGCATATTCTCCAATACTTAAGCCACATAGTGCATTAGGAACCATACCTTTTTCTGTTAAAAGATCAGTGATCATCGTTTGAAAAGCCACTAATACAACTTGTGTATTTTCTGTTTGACGTAATGTTTCTTCATTACTATAAAAAGATAAATCTTTAATTAAATGTCCATCTGGTAAGGAGTCATAAAATTTTCTAGCTGATGGATCCTCTCGATAAAAATCAAGACCCATTTCCGGTTTTTGACTTCCTTGTCCAGCATATAAAAATCCTAATTTCATATTTCCTCCATTAATTTTTGTAAGACTTTTTCTACTGTCGTTATTTCATTTATATCATCTATATCTGTACCGCTAAAGATTAAGCCTTTTCGTCCCTTTGCAGATTCACAAAGCATTTTAGAAATACAGTAAGGGGTATGATTTGGGTCACAGGTTTTTAAACAATTGATACAATGTCTTTTTGGTACAAGATTATAGTCCACTTCTTGTAGGAAACTATTATAGACACCCCTTGCAGGAAAACCTGCTGGACTTTGGATAATCTTTAAATCTTTGTCTGTACTATTAATAATTGTTTCTTTAAACTCCTTAGATACATCACATTCTTCTGTGGCAATAAAAGGAGTACTTACTTGAATCCCACTAGCTCCAAGGTCCATCAACTCTTTTCTCCTTTTTCCATTTCGGATTCCTCCTGCGGCAAAAAAGGGGATGTGAATATTTTCTTTTTCTTTTATATCATCTAAATAGGCTCCAACGTCTTTCACAATTTCATCTAAAGTTATCGTTGAAATTTCTTTGGTCTTAAAACCAAGATGACCTCCTGCTTTAGGACCCTCTACGACAACAAAGTCAGGAAGACGGCTAAATTTCTTTTTCCATGTTTTTATAATAATTCGAAGGGCTCTTTTACTAGAAACGATAGGAGCAATTAAAATATCCTTTGGTACAAATTCAGGAAGCTGTAATGGGAGACCTGCTCCAGAAATAATAGCATCAGCTCCACCTTTCACAGCAGCCTCTACCATTTCTCTATATTGGGTAATAGCAACCATAACATTTACCCCGATTAGACCTCTTCCTTTGGATATTTCTTTTGCTTTTCTCACTTCTTCCTCTAAAGCTAGTTCATTATCCTTTAAAGGATGGGACATAAAATTTTCTCTTCGATATCCAGGATTTACTCCAGAAATTACCCCCATGGCACCAAAAGAAGCAACGGCACCTGCTAATTGAGAAAGAGAAACACCAACTCCCATACCTCCTTGAATAATAGGAAGGGTTAAATATTTATTACCTAATTTTACTGGTTCCATAGAGTTTCCTTTGCCTCCTTGTATTCCTGGTAAATCTCTTCAAAGATTTCTTTTAAAGGTTGAATTTTTTTCGCAGATCCCACCACTTGTCCACACATTAAGGAGCCATTATTCACATCTCCAGTATGAACTGCCTTTTGTAAGGCGGAAAAAGTCATAAGCTCTAATTCTTCCATAGAGGCTCCACCTTGTTCCATTTTGATATATTTTCGAGACATATGGTTTTTTAAAACACGTACAGGTAATCCTTTGATTCTTCCTATTACTGTGTTTTGGATAGATTTTGCCGTTAAAATACGGTTTTTATAATCAGGATGAATAGGGCATTCTTCAGCGACTAAAAGCCGAGTTCCCATTTGGACTCCTACAGCCCCTAAAACTTCTGCTGCAAGGACATGTTTTCCTTTACCAATACCTCCTGCTGCGATTACAGGAAGATTCACAGAAGATGCTACTTCATCAATAAGAACCATAGAGCCTAACTCTCCAATATGACCTCCAGCTTCTTGACCTTCAGCAATTAATCCGTCTACTCCTAATCTTTCCATACGTTTGGCTAACGCAGTAGAAGATACTACAGGAAAAACTTTAATATTATGTGATTTCCATAAATCAATATACTTTCCTGGATTTCCTGCACCTGTGGTTAAGACAGGAACCTTAAAATCACAGACGATTTGACAAATTTCTTCTATTTCACGATGGAGAAGAAGGATATTTACGCCAAAGGGTTTTTCTGTTTTTGTTCGAAGAATTTTTATTTCTTCTTTTAATTGTGCAGCTGTCATACCTCCAGAGCCAATAATTCCAAGACCACCAGCATTACTAACTGCAGCAGCAAATTCTCCTGTTGCTACATGAGCCATACCACCTTGTAAAAAGGGATATTTTATATTAAGGATTTCATTGATTTTCATAGTCCATTCCATTCTAATATTGTTCCAGCATAGGTGAGACCTCCGCCAAAACCTAGTATTATTAATTTTTCACCTTTTGAAAAATAATTTTTTTCTTTCATTTCTGCAAGACAAAGGCCGATACTTGCTGATGAAGTGTTACCTAATGTTTCTAAATTGGTATAGAATTTTTCACGACCTCCCACTTTCTTTCCTACAGAATCTATAATTCTCTTATTAGCCTGATGAAAGATTACATAGTCAATATCTTCCATTTCCAACTTTGCTTTTTCCAATAAGAGGGTTAAAGCCCTTGGTAAAGTAGAGGTAGCAAATTTATATATATTTTTACCTTCCATTACAATTTTGCTTTTGTCATTGGCCATTAATTCTAAATCTTTACTAGGAACTGTACCTTGTACGATAGGAAAAGAATCTGTGGTTTTTTCCACCAATACAACTGCTGCACCATCTCCAAATAACATGGCAGTAGAACGATCCTTAAAATTTATTCTTTCACTTAATCGTTCTGCACCTATAATAATTCCACATTCCCCAGGCTCTAGCATCCTTTCTCCTAAAATAAGACCGCCAACAAAGCCTGTACAAGCCATATTTAAGTCTAGGGAAAAAACATCTTCTTCTAAATCTAGAGCTTTATGAGCAATGGCAGAAATTGAGGGAATAATATAATCTGGAGTTACACTGGACGCAGCGATAAATTTAATCTTTTGTTTTTTATTACCAAGATGTAAAGAGCGTACTACTTTTTTTACCATTTCAGAAACATCAATATTACTAAAATATCTTGTTTCAATACCAGTTCTTTGTAAAATCCATTCTTCAGAAGTATCCAGTATATCCTCAAAATATTGATTGGAAACTGATTTTTCTGGTATATAACTTTTACAATCTATTATCTTTAAGCCCAATAAAACACCAACCTTCCTAAATCTATATGTTAAATAAAAGGAAGTCTGGCCTTTGAAAAGAATAAAGGACAGACTTATAATTTTGGCTTATTCTTAATTTTCCAAATAGGCTAAAATATCTCCTACCGTTTTTACATGTTCTAAATCTTCATCTTCTATAGCAACTCCAAATTCTTCTTCAATTGCCATTGTTAATTCTACAATATCAAGAGAATCAGCCTCTAAATCCTCCACCAAATTTGTTTCTTTACTAATATCTTCTTTGTCACAACCAAGATTTTCAGCAATTAAATCTTTAAGTTTTTCGTAATGATTCATAGTTCCTCCTATACATAAATATATTTAAATAAAAATATTTATGTATATTATATTTTTAAATTAGTATAAAGTCAAGAATATATAGATAAATTTATGTATTTTTCTTAGAAATAAAAAAGAGAGATCTTACGACCTCTCTTGTGTTTCAATATCTTTTGCTAATGCTGTTAGTTCTGGATCAAGAAAAACTAGGTAAACCTCCATATCATTTTCTTTTAAGAAGTTTTTAATCGTGGAGATTCCAACATTCATCGCTTTTTCTTTAGGATATCCATAAATCCCTCCAGACAATAAAGGAAAAGCTATTGAAGATAGATTATTTTCTTTTGCTAATTTTAATGATTCCAAATAGGCACTTTTTAAAAGATCTTTTTCCCCTTGATCTCCACCTTCCCATATAGGCCCTACAGCATGAATAATATAATTTGCCTTAAGCCCATATGATTTTGTAATTACCGCTTTTCCTGTAGGACATGGAGAAATTTCCCGACAAGCCTTTGTTAATAAATTTCTGTCTGTATTGGAAAATATTGCGCCACAAACTCCACCCCCTTCAATAAGAGCAGAATTTGCTGCATTTACAATGGCATCAGTATCCATAGTAACTAAATTACCAGTAATAATATGTAATGACAATAAAATCACCTCTAATACATAAATATTTATTTTAATAGAGAAAAGAGAGCATTTATACCAAGAGAAACCAATATAACAACTAAATAAGTTTTACAAGCTCTTGGTTTTTCCTTTCTTTTGACAAAATAATAAATAAGCCCTATAACTGGAAGAACAAAAAAGAGAATCGATAAAAGAACACTTGCTTTATCATTACTTTCAGATTCATATTCTTCCGTGAGGTTTTCGTTGTACTCGTGATTCATTTTTCCCTCCTTTATGATACATCCTTTCTATATTTTTACCCTTAAAAAATGCTATACAATCAAAGAAGTCTAAAATTATAAATGATAAAATTATATTGTTTTTTTGTAAAAAAAATAAATTTATTAAAACAGTAACATTAACCTTTTATTTTGTTGTAAATATTGCTATAATAATTGTACAGTGAAGATTTGTAAAGATGAGGGTTTTGTCAAATCGACCAATCACTGTAATGGTCATGATTTACATTGAAGGTAGGAGTACTTAGGGTGGTTTGAAATGATGGTTGGTACCTTACGATTTGATATATCTTCATGAACCATAACTTTTAGGGGGCCATTGCCCCCTTTTTGTTATAGAATATCAGTTTTAGTAACTATAAATAGGTTTATTTGACTCGAATTGTTTTCCAGGTTCCCCTTCGATAAATATAATAAAAGACGAAAAATTCAGTAAGGTCAGCAAGGAAATAAGTGGCAAAAATATATTCCACAGGGAAACCAAGATGATAGGCGAGAATCATTAGTGGAAGTTGAACAACCCACTGTGATAAGATTCCACCTATTAATAATGGTTGATTATGACCACTTCCTAAAAAGGCAACAGCTCTACCAAATCCAAAACCTAAAAAAGGTAAACCTAATGTACCGACAATGAGCATACGAGATCCTAAGGTAATTACATTTTGATCTTGAATAAACAAGGAATATATTTCTTTTGAGAATACAACGCATATCGTTGTAAAAATAAACATAAATCCCAAATTAAAATAAGATGAAAGGGTAGATGCTTCTTCAGCATGATGGACTTCTTCTTTCCCAAGGAAATGACCAACAAGGATAGAACCTCCCATCATCATTCCATTGATAGGTAAAAAGGCGAAATTATAAACTTTTCCTCCAATACCAGCTGCTGAAATAGCGTCAATCCCATATCTTGCAATAATACTCATAAGTACTGCTTGAAATAAAAAGCGTAGTAACATTTGAAAGCCATTGGGAAGGCCGATTAAAATCAACTCCCGATCAATCTCTTTATGTAATTGAAAGAGATTTGGGATATGTATTTTTATTTTTCCATATCCTATTAGAAGGAGGGAAAATCCAATAGTAAATGAAATAGATGTAGAGATAACGGTGGCAATGGAAGCTCCTCGTACCCCTAAGCCCAGTCCAGGGATCCTTGTATAAGGAATGGTGTCAAACATAAAAATTGGATCTAAAATAATATTTAAGATTGTAGAGGTTAACATTATTATCATTGGTGTTTTTGTATCCCCAGTGCAACGAAAGATAGTATTTACAGAAAAGGATAAAAACATAATAGGAATAAAATATATTCGAAGAAGACCATAGTCTTTGGCGGCTTGAATGACAGCAGGATCTTTTGTATAGATAGTCATTAAAGGTTCTAAAGAAAGATATAGTGCAAGGGCAGAACAAAGAGCCATTACTGTTTTAAAAGATATGGTTTGTTCTGCTACTAATTGAGTTCGTTCCATGTCTTCTCTTCCAAAGTTTTGGGATATTAAAGAGATGCTACCAGCACCAATCACTTCATTTAAAAATTCAAAAAGCCAAAAAATGGTTGTAAATACTGTTACCCCTGCCACTGCAGTGCTGGAGATTCTGCCTACCCAAATCATGTCTACAATATCATAAACTGATTGCATGGCAAAGGATATCATGGTAGGATAAGATAAGATCCAAAGTCTTTTAGCAATATTTTTACGATTCATATTAACACCTCTTGGATATTGTACCATAGGATTGTAAAAAGGAAGAAAAAAAGTATAAGGAAGTAGATAGTATGGAAATAAAAAATAAATATGAAATTACGAAAGAAATTATATCAGAGTTTATGAAAAGAGCCATGAGGATTTTAGTGATTTATAGTTTTGTTATCGGAGCAATTGCCCTAGTCCTCAGTGTAGTTTTATATCGAGATGGAAGTCGTTTACTTCTAGGAATGGTAACTGCTTCTGGTGTTATTTGTCTTATCACTGGCTTCATCATTGTGCCCTATACAGTAAAAGAACATATGAAACAAATAGAAGCTCTTCATGGAAAGAAAAAATCACAGTCATCCGTCACCTTTACAGAGGAAGGAATCTTTTTAAGTGAAGGGGATTCTAGTATAAAAAGAGAGTATTCTAATATTATTCGAGTTTATGAAACCAAGAATTTATGGATGCTTATGTTTGGAAAATACATAGGGATTCCTGTAAAAAAAGATGCCTTTACCAAAGGATCAGAAAAAGAATTTCGAAGATTAATGAAAAAAGTACTACCTAAAAATACAAAAGGCATGGAATTATTATAATGTAATATAATAATTCCATCAAATTAGATTTAGGAACATGATTCTCTTACGGAAAGGAATCATGTTTTTTTCATAGAGATTTTTATCCTCTGAAATCCAATAAAACATTGTAACTTTAAAGTAGATGAAAGATAAAATCCTTCTGTTTCGATCAATTCTTGATTTAACGGAAGGATTTATATTCATTTAAATTTAAACTTAAGACTTTGTTTATTCCTTTGGTTCTTCTAATACTGGGTTGTCAAAAAATTCTGTACCATCAACAACATTACCTGAATAAATCCCAAATAACGAAACATATTTAATGCCATCTACCTCATAATATAATTCTATATCTGAATATTCCTCAAAATATTTTTTGTATTGTGTGAAATCTTTTCATGGTGTATTGATATTTCCCATCTTCTAAGGTCAAAACATCCTTTATATTTTTATCTCTCCCTTCCTCGGTATAATCAAATACATTAGAAACGGTTAAAAGAATTTCCACATCGCCAGATAGTTTAATCTCCTTTTCTTCATGATAAAAGGTAAATACCATAGTAGGATTGGTATTTATACTTAAAGATTCCTATTTTTATAGTATCTGTAGTTTCTATATGAGACTTATTATCTTATAGTATTTGAAAATGTCAATATATTAATTTTACGATGAATAATATAATGATATAAGCTTAAATTAGGCATACTAATAGTAGTGTAAAAGATTTAAGATTTAAAAGAAAAAACTACCTCTAAGAATTTCAAAAGAAAGCTTGAATTTCCAAGAGGTAGTATCTGATTAAAAAGATATTCCTTTAAAAAGAGCAATACAGGTTAGAATAAGCGCTAAAGGAACATAGAGATATCGCCCTAAGTTATGCCACCAAAGTCCAAGGGGTTTTCCTCCAGTTTCAATCTCATCCATAAGGTCATCCTTGGGAAGAATCCAAAACCAAGTAATTGCTCCTAGTAAGGCACCAATGGGAATAATGTAAATGGAAACAAAGTCCATCCAAGGGCCCCATTGATATATAGCTTCCATATTAATACCAATAACAAAACATAGTAAAGGTAGGGCAATCATCCAAATTTTTCGAGAAATTTTTGGGAATTTCGTATGGAAGGATTCAATCACCACTTCAAACATATTTTGTAAGGAAGAAATTCCTCCAAAGACCACAGCAAAAAATAGGATAATAGCAAAAATACGACCTAAGTAAATATCTTGTAAAATCGTAGGTAAGGTAACAAATAATAATCCAGGGCCAGCGCCAACATCTACCCCATAGCCAAAGCAAGCAGGAATAATCACAAGTGCTGCTACAAGGGCAGCAATGGTATCAAAGATGGCAGTGTTTATGGCTCCTTTTAAAACATCCTCATCTTTGGGCAAGTAGGCACCATAAACAATCATTCCCGATCCTGTAACAGAGAGGGAAAAGAAAGCTTGTCCCATCGCATAAATCCATATCATCGGGTCTTTTAATTCCTCCCATCTTGGCTGAAACATAAAAGCATATCCTTCTTTAGAACCTGGCAAGAAAAACATACGGATAGCCAAAATACAAAATAAAATAAAAAATAATGGCATCATAACTTGATTTGTTTTTTCAATACTTTTTGCTCCCACAGATATCGACAGAGCAACAATGACTAAAATCGCCGCATGGTATAGAGGTACTGAATATGGGGTTAAAGAAAATCCATTAAACCAAGGTTCTGGGTCTACTATCATTAAAGATCCGGTAAGGGATTGGACTAAAGCTTTTAAAACATAAGCAACGATAACAGAATACCCTAAGGCGATACATAGGGAGCCTAGTAAGGGAATCCAACCAATTATTTTTCCCGGACCATGAAGGCCACGTTTTTTCCATGCATATTCATAAGAACCTAGAGTACCAGTTCCTGTTCTTCGTCCAATGGCGTATTCAGCACTTAAGGCAACTAATGCAAAGAGGCTTACAAAGAAAAGATATGCAATTAAAAATGCTCCTCCTCCCATAGTACCCATACGAAAAGGAAAGCCCCAAACATTAGCCATACCCACAGCAGAACCAACACAGGCTAAAACAAAGCCCCAATGGCTGCTAAAAGTACGTTTTTTCATAGAATCCTCCTAGTAATAGTATAGTTAAACTACAAATTCCTTGTACTTGTATTCTACTATAGGAGACTGTAATTGAAAAGAAAGGATTTTCAAGAAATACTTATCATATGTCAATTTAAGGTCAAAAATTATAATTCCCTGTAATATATTTGACAAAAATCAAACTATGGTGGATAAAGTTTTGGCTTTAGGGTATTATTAAGTTAGTCTATTTGTATCTATAAAGGAGGTAAATTTATGTTTAACAAGAAAACCATTGCTTTGCTATTGGTTGCATCTTTACTCCTAGGTTTTCTAGGAATGTCAAGTGCAGCTTTTGCAGAGCCGGAAGCAAAACCAGAAGAGGTCGTTTTATTCCATTTAAACGATACTCATGGTAGAGCAGCAGAAAACAAAGATCCTGAAAAGGCGGCAAAGGAAAAGATTATAGGGTATGCTCGTTTAAAAACTTATAAGGATCTAAATAAAAATGCATTATTACTTGATGCAGGGGATACATTACACGGAACAACTTTTGCAACGATTTCCCGAGGGAAATCCATCGTTCGATTAATGAATGAAGCAGGAGTTGATGTATTTGTTCCTGGGAACCATGATTTTAATTATGGATATCCTCGATTATTAGAGCTTGTAAAACAAGCAAAATTTTCTGTAGTAGCTGCTAATGTGAAAGAAGAAAAAGATGGAACCTATCCTATGGATGGCCATGTTATTAAAGAAATCAATGGCAAGAAAATTGGTATCTTTGGATTAGCAACTCCAGAAACTAGAACAAAATCCAATCCTTTAAATACAGAAGGTGTGGAATTTGAAGATTATATTGAAGTGGCTAAGAGAGAAGTAAAAGCTCTTCAAGATGAAAAAGTGGATGCAATTGTCCTTCTTTGCCATTTAGGTATTGACGAATCTTCTGATGAACGTTCGGATATTGTAGCTGAAAAAGTAGAAGGTATTGACGTGGTCATTGATGGACATAGTCATACCTTGCTAAAAGACGGCATGACCGTTGGTAACACATTAATTGCTCAAACTGGTGAGCATATGCAAAATTTAGGTAAAGTAACTCTTACCTTTAATGGAGACAAATTAGTAAATAAGAAGGCTGAAATTCTTTCCTATGATGATTTGAAAAATGTTACTCCTGATGAAGGAATTTTAAAATCTGTAGAAGAAATTGAAAAAGAAAATAAACCATTCTTAGAGGAATTTGTTGGAAGAACGGAAGTTGATTTAGAAGGAAAACGTGAAAATGTTCGTACTGGAGAAACTAATTTAGGAAATCTTCTTACAGATGCAATGCTTGATATTTCAAAAGCCGATGTAGCAATTACAAATGGTGGAGGAATTCGAGCTACTATTCCTAAAGGTGATATCCGTATGCAAGATATTCTAAATTCCTTCCCATTTACTAACTATCCTGTAAAATTAGAAGTTACTGGTAAGACTATTTTAGAAGCTTTAGAATATGGTGTGGACAAAGCACCAGATGTTGTAGGTAAATTCCCACATGTAGGTGGAATGACCTTTAAGTATGATCCAAAACAAGAACCAGGAAGTCGTGTTTTTGATGTACTTGTAAAAGGAGAGCCCATCGACTTAGATAAGAAATACACCCTTGTTACCAATGACTTTATGGCTGTTGGTGGAGATGGATATGAAATGTTTAAAGATGCTGTAAAACTTTCAGAGCATCCACTACTATCTGAAGTATTAGCAGATTATATTAAAGCACATTCACCGGTAGCTCCTAAGGTAGAAGGACGTGTTGTGGTTGCAGATAAACCAGCTGACAAACCTGAAGATCCTAAGGCTCCAGAGTTTACAGATATTGTAGGACATTGGGCTGAAAAATATATTAATGATGTTGTGAAAAAAGGTATCTTTAATGGTATGACAGATACTACTTTTGAACCGAATACCAAAATTTCTCGAGCTATGGTGGTAACTGTTTTAGGTCGTTTTGAAGAAAAAATGAATAAAGACTTTAAACCAGTAGATGCTACATTTAAAGACATTACAGATCCTAATGCATGGTATGCAAAATATGTGGGTTGGGCTGCTGAAAATGAAATCGTAAAAGGTTACGAAGACGGAACCTTCAAACCTGGACAAGAAGTAACAAGAGAAGAAATGGCAGTTATGATTGCTCGTTACTTGGGATATAAAGAAGTTCCTGTAAAAGATGTAAAACCACAAGAGTTTAAAGATGCTGATAAGATTGCAGATTGGGCAAAAGAATCTATTGATCATTGTGTAAATGCAGGTATCTTAAATGGTCGTGAAGATGGAACCTTTGATCCAAAAGGTAATGGAACTCGTGGTGAACTTGCAAAAATTCTTTCCGTTATTTCTGAAATAGAATTCCCAGCAAAAACAGAAAAGCCTGAGGAAAAGAAAGAAGAAGGCAAGGATGAGAAGAAGGAAGAAGTGAAAGACGAGAAAAAAGATGAAGCGAAGGATGAAGTAAAAGATAAAAACGAAAAGACAGAAACAGAAAAAGCTGCATAATCCTTCTTTATTGGACCGAAAAAGGTCGCCTCGAAAGGCGACCTTTTTTCATGGAGATTGAAGAATTTACGTATCAATCTTATCGATAGGATTGATAGGAAATAAGAGTTAAATCCTTTGTCATATATTTATCTTTCATAGACTCTTTCTTTAATAAATCTGTTGTTAAATATTTTTTATTATCATCAGCAAAGACGGTACATACAATGGCATCTTCACCTAACTCTTCCTGTAATTGAATAGCTCCTAATAGATTTGCACCAGAAGAAATTCCTACAGCAAGTCCTAATTTTGCTAAATTTTGAGCTGCTATAATACTGTCTCCATCGGAAATAGAAACAATATCGTCTAAGGAATCTAAGTCACAAATAGGAGGAACAAATTCGTCGCTAATTCCAGCGATTCTATGTTTTCCTGTATGCTTCTTTTCTGTTAAAACAGGGGATTCTAAAGGTTCAAGTGGAGATATTTTTGCACTTGGATTGAATTTGCGAATCGCCTTTCCTACCCCCATAACCGTACCTCCTGTTCCCACACCAGCTACAAATCCATCTGGTTTTAATCCTAATTTTTGGAATTGTTCCACAATTTCTAATCCTAGACTTTGGTATTGCCCTTCCACATTATTCGGATTTTCAAATTGGAGTGGCAAAAATACATTCGAATGTTCTTGGGCATATTTCTTTGAAAGGGATATACTACCTAAAAACCCACCTTCTTCTCGGGAAACATGGATGATTTCTGCTCCAAAAGAAGATATCATTCGTTTTCTTTCTGCACTCATCCAATCAGGCATATAGATCTTAACAGGGAGATTTAAAAAGGCTCCTAAAGCACAAAAGGAAATTCCTGTATTTCCACTTGTAGCTTCAACAATCGTAGAGTCAACCGTTAGTTCTTCTTTTTCGATAGCTTCCTTTAAGATATAATAAGCCATTCGATCTTTTACAGATCCTGTTAAATTATAGGATTCGACTTTAGCATAAATAGAATTTTCTTTTCCTTTATATTGATATTGGATTTGAACCAATGGGGTATTGCCGATTAGTCGATCCAGTTTTTCCAATTTACTTTTTAATTGATTCATTCCATCCTCCTTTTATCTATTTATTTTACCCTAAGAGAGGTAATGATAAAAGTATTTATGGATGATATTTGTAAGTAACATGTTTAGAACTTAAACTTCGTAGTAGTCCTAAATATTCTAAATGAAAGAGCATCGTATCTCCTGGTTTTAAATTTCTAGGACAATCCTCTACATCTAATACGGTATGATCGCTACATGAGCCTAAAATTTCTACACCTTGATCTACTGGAGTATAAGAACCTGGTTGAACATCAGCGCGGCCTAATGCTAATATGGCTCTAAGACGATGTCCACGGTCTTCAAATTCTGGAACTTGGAAATCTAAATTTGCCCCATATTGTCCCCATGGCTTAGTGGGTTTTTCAAATAGCTCAATAATTTCTGCTTCCAAAACAAAGGGATGGTGATTATAATCTTCCATTAACGGTAAGACATTATCAATTCTTCCTTCTATCCAACCAACTCCTGTTCGAATATGGTTGATTCCTTTTGGTAAGGTTTTATTTAAAATTAATTCTAGAGAAGAAGAGTTTCCCCCTGAAAAAATAGGTTGATCAATAGCACATTCATTGGCCACAAGGTGACCTAATCGTAAAAGTTCCTCTAGATTTTCTTTAGAAGGAGCAATACCACAAAGGTCGTTAAAATTACCACTGACACCAACAATCTTTATTCCCTTAAACTCTTTTCCCTTTTTTGCAATTTGTAAAAGATTCTCTTCTCCATAAATTCCCTCACGTAAATCTCCAAGTTCTACTCCTAAAAGGACCTTATGGATTTTATCTTGTTTTAAGGCTTCTTCAGAAAGACCTTTTAGTACAGAAAGATGAGATTCAATAGAATGGGTTGAATATGCTACCGTTTTGTCTAGGGAAGAAGGCATAGAAGAACGGATGATAAATTTATCGACAGGTAATGAAGTATAAGACTTTAAATTGTTAATCCGAGAATCTCCAATAGATTGGAATCCACCTTGAATTAAAGTTTGGGCGATAGGTAAATTACCATCCGTTACTTTTACAACAGCTGTAGGCTGAACACTTGCCTTAGTACAAAGATCCACTACTTTTTTTGCATTTTCCTCTAATTGACGTAAATAAATATGTAATTTTGGATACATTAAACTCTCCTTTTCTTCCAGATAATAGGGGCTAGTTCCATAATGAAAATACTAGTAACCATTAAAAATGCACCAATATATGCACGTAATCCTAATCGTTCCCCGGCAAAGATAAAAGCCACGATTCCAGCAAAAACTGGTTCTAAGGAAAAAATAATCCCCACTCGAGTGGCTGTTGTAAATTTTTGGGCAATAGCTTGAACTACAAAGGCCATACCTGTACAAAACACAGATAAAAATAAGGTAGCTGCCCAAATTTTTCCAGAGGAAGGTAGGATAGGACTTTCCCAGATAAAAGCAGCAATAACATTTAATAAGCCACATACAAAAAATTGATAAACACTTAATTGATATGCATCTACAGTTTTCTTTTTCACTGCGTATTCTGTAAATAAAAGATGATTTGCATAACAAATAGCACATAGTATAGATGCAATATCTCCTTTAAAATTTTTCATGTTTATTGTAAATCCATCCCCTAAGGTTAATAGACAGATTCCTATAAAACAAAGTATGACAGACAAAAAAGTATGAGGTTTTGGGACCCTTCTATAATAAAGAAATGCAAAAATAGGGGTAAAGATGACAGTCATACTTGCTAAAAACCCTGTGTTTGACAAGGTGGTATATTTAACTCCCATATTTGCTCCAATATAGACTAAGAATAAGAGAAAGCCACAACCAAGACTATGTAATAGGGTGGTTTTATTTGGAGATTTTAATTGGGGAAAAGAAAATAAAAAGGCAATTCCAAAAGCGACAAAAAAACGATAGGCATTTAAGGTAAAGGAACCTAATTCCATCATAGCAAGGTCAACAAAATAATAGGAAAAACCCCAACTTAATGCAACAAGTATTAACATAAGATCCGCTTTTTGTCTTTGATTCACTCCAATCCCCTCCTTTGCCCCTATTATAGCATGAAAGGATAGAATATGGGCTTTAAGATATTCTTGTAGAGAATCTTTTGTGATAAAATAATAAGAAAAAGGGAGAAAACTATGGAAATCCGACAATTGGAAGGTGGAGATTATAAAAGGTATCGAGAAATCACATACCGAGGATATCCTGCTCTACGTGATTTTTCTTCAAAAGGGATTAAAGATTATGAAGAAAATTTAATAACCATGCTAAATCATCAAGATGAGGTTCGTTTTTTTGGAGCTTTTATAGAGGAAGAATTAGTTGCTGTTATGCGTCTGTTTACCATTAAGATGAATATTTTTGGAAAGCTCCAAACTGTGTCTGGTTTAGGATTTTTAGCAACGGATCCTTTATTTAAAAACCAAGGAATTGGAAGAAAAATGGTGGAATTTTTTGAAAAAGATGCATTAGACCATGGGATATTCCTGGGAATTTTATTACCTTTTCGACCAGATTTTTATGGGAAAGTAGGATATGGGATTCTTTCCAAACTCCATCGATATGAAATAGGGATAGAGTATTTACCGAATAAACCAAAAGAAGTTTTATTAAAGGAAGTTAAAGACTTTCATGAAATATTTTCTTTTCAAAAAAGAATGGCTACAAATCACCATGGACATACTATTCTTTTAGAAAGTGAAAAGGAAGAAATCAAAGAAGATTTAGAAACCTATACTATTGGTGCATATAATAAGGAATGTATTGGGTATCTTCGTTATCGAACTCGCCCTTTATTTCTAGGGAATTATACGAGAAATTATTTTCAAATAGAAGATTTGGTTACAGAAAGCCCAAAAGGTTTGGAAGCCTTATTATCTCATTTAAAAGATCAAAAAGATCAAGGAGAATATATTCTTTGGGACACCCATAGAGAAGGAGTGGAACATTTTTTTGAACATCCATTAGATAGGTCTGGAAACTACATCCCTCGAGGATATTTGCAAAGTAATATTTCTGCTGTAGGATTGATGGGAAAAATTCTAAACTATGATGATTTTTTAGAAGCCTATCCTAGCTTTTCTTCTCTAAAAACATTTACTTGGAAAATGGATTATAAAACATTTGGACATGGAGAAGAAATAATGATAAAAGAAAAACATCTTGCACCTCTTTGGTTAGGTACTATTTCTCCAAGAGCTTTATATGAATTAGGTCTGATAAGTTGTAAAGAAAATGTGTTAGAAACATTGGAAAATATATTACCAAGGGTTCGCCCCTTACTTACCAATCTTGATTTATAGAAGTTGACGTGTTTTTAGGGATATTATATAATAATATTTTGTATTATATGATTACTTAAAAAGGGGGTTAAGGATATGGATGAGCTTAAAATAAAAGGTAGAATTACTTATATACTTTGGGTTATTTTTTGGGCCTATATCTTTACCTTAACGAGTTTATATATTAGTTCACATAACTTTAATGCAGATTTATTTGATATGTATTTAAAGAATAAAGAAATTCTTTGGTTAAATTATGTACCAATTTTCTTTTCAACTTTAGGAATAGGCTATATTGTTGGAAGCTTCCGAACTTCTGTGATTTTTAATGGAATTTTTTGGAATGTCTTAGCTTACATTCACTCGTTAAAAGTACTTTATCGTCAAGAACCTTTAAAGGTTAGTGACTATCAATTTTTACGAGAAGCTTTTATTATGGCAAAGAAATATTCACTAGAAATAACTTGGCAAACGATAGGTATTGTTCTTATAGCATTATTGATTCTATGGTTTGGGACAAAACCTCTTAGGGTTACAAAAATATATGAAAGATTAGGAGTTCGATTTATTGGGGCTCTTTTAGTTTTCACCCTATTTTATTCCTTTACAACAAATACTATTTTTGCCTATTCGACATATATGCGATTAGGAGAAGAATCAGGTTTGAACATATGGCAGGAATTAAATGGGTTTGAATCCAAAGGATTTTCTTACCCCTTTATGTTTACCTTTGCTTCATCTAGGGGATATGTGTATGAAGAGTATGATAAGAACAATGCCTTAGCTATTGATCAAAAATATAAAGATCATGATATTCCTTCTGGACAAAAGATTAACTTTATGACCATTATGTTAGAATCTTATAAGGATTTTTATAAGTTTAGAAATGATAAATTAATCTTTAATGAAAATCCTTATGAATATTTTTATGAATTGGCTAATGATTCTATTCATGGTTCTTTAATTGTAAATACCTTTGGGGGAGGAACCTTTGTTACCGAATCCTGTTATTGGTCAGGGTATCGAGATCGTCCTAGTTTTTCTGTACCAAGAAATACTTATATATCTTATTTTAATGATCAAGGTTATCGTACAGAAGCTTTTCATCCTTCCGATGGACTCTTTAATAATCGTCATAATATTTATCCTAATGTAGGGTTTGATGATTTTTATTACTTCCAAAATTATTTTTCAAGATTTAAAGAGGATATTTCTCCAGATGGAGATATTTTACCAGATGCTACTTTCTTCCCTAGACTGATGGAAAAATATCATGAAGGAATAGCAAAGGGAGATCCTTATTTTTCTTGGTCAATCACTTATCAAGGACATGGCCCTTATCCTGATGATTATTTTGTTCGTGGGAAAGAATATGTTCAGTGGCAAGATCATTATGACAAAGAACAATGGTATTCCTTTAATAATTATTTAGATGGAGTGGCAGACACATCGGAACAATTAAGATATGTAGTCAATGAGCTTCGAGAAGGACCACCGGTAATCCTTACTATTTTTGGAGATCATAGTCCATCTATGGGAGATAATGCCGTTGGTATGTCTATGTGTGGGATTGAAAATGATCTTTCCACAGTGGATGGAATGATTAATACCTATGAAACCCCTTATATTATTTGGGCCAATCCAGCGGCAAGAGAAGTTTTAGGAAAAGAAATGGTAGGGGAAGGTCCTCCTTTAGATCCTAATTTTCTTATGGCAGAAGTTTTTGAACAAATAGGGTGGAAAGGACCAAAATACACAGGATTTATCCAAGACTTTATAAAAGATATTACTGTGACAAAACCATCTTTGTGGTTTGAACATGGGGAATATAAAAAAGAATTAAGTGAAGATGGCAAAAGAAAATTCAAAGATTTAAAAGATTATGAATATTTTATCAGTACGAAAAAACGGATAGAAAAGAAAAAATAATGATTTTATGATAGGATACCTCTAAGCAATCTTGGAGGTATTTTTATGAACAAAAAATTAAGTAAGACCTTATCTTATCTTTTAAGGCACTGTCCTAAAGATTATCATCTATCTTTCGATGATGAAGGTTGGGTAGAGATTACCTCTCTTGTAAACGCCTTAAGAAAAAGGGGTTGGGAAAATCTTCAAAAAAAGGATCTTTTTACTTTAACCCAAGGGGATAAGAAAAGATTTGAAATTAAAAATAATAAAATCCGTGGAATTTATGGACATTCTTTAGAAAAAAAGATAAAGAAAAATAAGTGTGCTCCACCTCCTATCTTATATCATGGAACTACTAGAGCTGCCTATGAAAAGATAAAGAAGGAAGGATTAAAACCTATGGATAGACAATATGTTCACTTAAATAAAGATATATTAAGTGCCTTAGAAGTTGGGAGACGTAGAGATTTTTCCCCTGTGGTTTTGGAAATCAATGTTTTTGGAGCAATGGAATCTCAAGTACATTTTTATTTAGGAGAAGAGGGTACTTGGTTAAGTGACTCGATACCGCCGAAATGGATAAAAATATCATATAAATTTTAAAAATAATACAATAATATTATATAATATTCTTTTCTAGTATAGAATATAATGGAAATGAAAGATGTATTTTAATGAAACATGAGGTGAAAAATGGAACATTTAATTGGAAAAAAACTAATGGAATTTGAACTTCCTGCATATGCTGGAGATGAGTTTGTTACTGTTACAAATAAAGATTTAGAAGGAAAATGGAGTGTATTCTTCTTTTACCCAGGGGACTTTACATTTGTATGTCCAACAGAATTAGAAGACTTAGCAGATAATTATGATGCTTTCAAAGAAGCAAACACTGAAATTTACTCTGTTTCCACAGATAGTGAGTTTATTCATAAGGCTTGGAAAGATGCTTCTGAAGCTGTAGGTAAAGTACAATATCCTATGCTTTCAGACAGAGCGTTTAAACTTTCAAGATTCTTTGGAATTCTTTTAGAAGATGAAGGACAAGCTCTTCGAGGAACTTTTATTGTAAATCCTGAAGGAGAAATTGTAGCTTATGAAATTCACTCTCCAGGAATTGGAAGAAATGCAACAGAATTACTTCGAAAAGTTCGTGCTGCACAATTTGTTCATGAACATAGTGATCAAGTATGTCCAGCAAAATGGCAACCAGGAGAAGAAACCCTTACTCCAGGAATTGACCTAGTAGGAAAAATTTAAGAAAAATTAGAATATAGAATGACCCCCATCTTGGTTTATGAAATGAACGAAGATGGGGGTTTTCTTTAAATATTAACGAAATTTAATCATAGCTAAGATGGGAATGACCATATAAACAAGAATGGTAAGAATACGTTCTTGGTTTTTACTAAAATCCTTCAACTTTTTATGATAACCATAGGTGATACCTCCTAAAACAAATACAAAAATTATTTCCCAAAGAAACATACCTAGAATGGTCTTTGGAGAATTTAAGTACAAAAGAAAGAGGAGCCAGTAGGTACAAAGTTGGATCAACACTTCCCATTCATGCCATTTTCCCTTTTGATAATACATTATGACCTCCCAAAGATATCTTGCACAAAAAGAAAGAGAAAGTAAAGTTCACTCCATCGACAAAGTAGGACGAATATTGCAGATTTTTCCTTCCAAAAAAGATTCTTTCTGCCTTTCCTTTTTTCAAAAAGAAGTGCAGTAAAAAGATGAAAGAGTCCATAAAGGATAAGAAAAATACTTAGATAGCCTTTCCCTATTCTAATGGCATAAAAGACTGTAAAAGTAAAATGGGAATGAGTTGTAAAAAGAAGGAACGCAATTCCCAAGATTTCCATTCATATTCCATAGTATGTCTCCTTGTAAAAGTTTAGTATTAATCTAATAAGCTTGTATCTAGTACATTCAATAGGTATGTACAGTGATGTTTCTATAGGGACTATAGCATATATCTCTCTCTTTAATTAATATTTTTTTGATATTTTTTTATGTAAAGATATGAGGATTATAGATAGAAAGGAATCTTTTCTCATTGATTATAAAAGAAACAAATGGGTATACAAATATAAGGAGATAAAATAGTTTAATGTTAGAAGAGGTGAAAATATGGCACAAGATTATTTAGAACCATTTGAAGAGATGAGCGAAAAGAATCGTGAATATATCAGGGCTCTTTCCAGCTTACGAGAAGAAATTGAAGCTGTAGATTGGTATACCCAAAGGGTGGCAGTTTCTACAGATGAGGAACTAAAAAAGATTATGTATCACAATGCTATGGAAGAGATTGAGCATGCGGTTATGACTTTAGAATGGTTACGTCGTAATATGGACGGTTGGGACGAAGAAATGCGGACCTATCTATTTACAGAAGCTTCTATCGTAGAAGTGGAAGAAATGGCAGAGGGTGGAGATTCTGATTCTGGAGAAGAATCTTCTGGTGATTTAGGAATTCGCGAACTATAAAGTCCAAAAGGAGGATGTAATGGATATTCTAAAAAGAAAATTAGCCCCTATTAGCGATGAAGCTTGGGATGAGATTGATGAGGCAGCTAAAGATGTTTTAAAAAATATTCTAACTGCTCGAAAGGTATTGAAAATAAATGGTCCTAAGGGCTGGGATTATAATGCAGTTCCTGAAGGACGTTTAGAATATATTGAAGATAATAAAGAAGGTGTATGCACCGGAACCTATCAATTAAAAAGATTATTAGAAGCTAGAAGATCTTTTACCTTAAATAAATGGGAACTTGATAATATTGGGAGAGGTGCAAAGGACATAGATTTAGATAATCTTGAAGAAGCAGTGGAAGAGCTTGCTCGATTTGAAGATGATGTTCTTTATAATGGGTATAAAAAGGCAGAAATCATTGGATTAGCAGATGGTGCCGAGCATCAATTAAAAATGGGGAAAGAAGGAAATGAAATCTTAAAGTCTATTGGTGAAGGATGTACCGCATTAAAAGAATCCTATGTTGAAGGACCTTTAGATTTAATAGTTTCTCCAAAAGTTTATGAGAACTTAACAAGAATATTTGACGGTTATTATTTATACGATGCAGTAAAACGAATTATCGGTGGAAAAATTGTTAGAAGTGATGTTGTAAAAGGTGCTATTTTAATTCCTCACAGAGAGGAAGATATTGAATTTACTGTAGGCCAAGATTTTTCCATTGGTTATGAAAAAGAAGATGCACAAACAGTAACTTTATTTGTAACAGAAAGTTTTACTCTTCGTTTATTGGATCCAGCTAAGATTGTGAACTTTAAATAATAATAAAGATGTTGCAAGATGATTAATTTTGCAACATCTTTTTTTGTCTATTTTGAACGTAGTCTATTCCATACGACCCCATTTCATTTCTTCTCCAGAAGAATCCAATTGTTTCCTTTTTCCTTGGATAGTAATAATATCTAGAGCATATACGTTGATTCTAGGACCTCCAGCTTCCATCGCCATAGTAAAAAACTCCATTTTGTCACGTGTGTATTTTTTACATATTTTTTCCATGGCCATAAGGATTTCCTTTTCATCTGTAACTATTCGGCATTTTGCCTTCACGGTTGCAGAAGCAAATTGTGTGGTAAAAACTCGACTTAATAAGCGAGGAATCTTAGTTTTATCTTTAATCATTTCTTTAATGTCTTCATTTGTCAAGATTTTTGGAACTTCATTCCAAGAAACAAAAGATAAACCATAAACATTTCCCTCTTTTAAAAGTTCCACTTTTCGGCCAGATTTTGCAGAATGAAAATATAATGTATTTTCAACTCTAACGATAGACAAAGGTAGACTATAAGTTTCTTGATTTTTTTCATCCCATAGGGCAATGGAACCAAAACTTGAGGAGTCAATAACACCATTAGCAAATTCTCGATCCATTTCACGATCTTTACGACGCATAAAACCTCCTTAAATTTCCATCCTTTTAAAACCACGGCCTTTTACTTCCACTGTTTCTGTAACTGCAATGAAGGCTTCAGGATCCATAGTTGTTACAAGTTGACGTAATTGAACAAGTTGAGGGGTAGATACAATACAAAATATTACTTTATGGGGAGTTCCTGTATATGCTCCCATTCCCTTTAAATAAGTAACACCTCTATTCATTTGACGGTGAATCATTTTGGTGATTTCCTCATCTCTTTCAGATATAATAAAAACTTGTTTTTGTTTTCCAACTCCCATCTGTATCTTATCAAGAACTTGGTATGCGATAAAGAGGGCAACTAGAGTATATAAAGCTCGATCTACAGAATATATAAAGGCGGATATGGTAATAATAACTCCATTAACTGCCATAAGGACTTTCCCAATATTGATGCCCCATTTTTTTCGAAACAATGCAGCTAAAATGTCCAGTCCTCCTTGGCAAGTTCCGCTTCGAAACATGATGCCCATTCCTAATCCATTAATCAGAGCTCCAAAAATACAAGCCAATAATACATCGTCAGTAGTATGAATATATTGTCCTAAAAAATCTAATAAGGATAAATATCCAGTAAATAGAAAAATTGATGCAGTTGAAAAAATCATAAAGCTACGATCTAAATATAGAAAACCCATAATCATAAGAGGAACATTAAGTAAAAAGACTAAAGTTCCTACAGGAAGATGAAACACAGTATTTAAAAGAATGGAGATTCCCCCTATACCACCGGAAATCATTTCGTTTGGTTTTAAGAACAATAAAAGGGCAATGGCACATAGAAAATTTCCAATGATTACAGAAATAAACTTTTTTAAAAGAATCGTATGATTAAATTCTTGCCAGTGCATATAATTTTCCGGTTGACGTTCCGGAGACTTCATAGATATCCTACCTTTCTATCTCTAACAATTTTTCTAACTCTGCTTCAGAGGTGGACTGGGGTATTAATATATTTTTTTCTTCTATATACATTGCTGGAATCGTTGAAAACTCAAATTTCTTTTTCAATTCAAAACCTCTATGTATAGATCCTCTCATAGTATCTGCTGAAACCATATTCATTGTTTGTGTAGGGTTTAATTCTAGTTTTTCTAAAATAGGGGTAAGAATCTCCATTTTAGCAATATTTTCACCTCGTTCAAAGTAAGCTCGATAAACTTCAAGGGCAAATGGTAGATACTTCCCTTGTTCATACGCACCTAAAGCAAGAATGTGAGCAGTATAGGTGTTATAGGTATGAGTTAAAGGGGCAAAAGAAACTTCTTGAAACAATGAGTCAGAAGATTCTAACTTTTTTAATTGAAGGGTGTATTTTTTAACATCCTCAGAAGAAAACTCCTTACCATCCATAGGTGTTTCAGCTCGTAACATATGTGGGATAGGTACAAGGTTAAAAGAAATATTTTTATCTTTTAATTTTTGAAATGCTAAATGTTGTCGAAAACAAAAGGGACAACTAAAATCAGATACTAATTCTATTTTTTTCATTGAATCACCTTTTCACATTCTTTCTTTTTATATATAGCTAATTCTAAAGCATCAACAGGACAAGCTCGAACACAATCACCACATCGAATACATTCTGGAGAAGTAGGATTTTTATAGGGCTCTACATTCATTTTACATGCCTTAACACATTTACGACAATGGATACATTTTGATGATGAAAATTCTAATTGCACGGCACTAAATCGGTTAAGTAAACCATAAATAGCTCCTAAAGGACAGATATACTTACAAAATGGGCGATACCAAATCATACTTAAACCTATAATGCTTATAGCAAATAAAAACTTCCATGCAAATAAAAAACCAACAATACTTCGAAGACCTGGATCCAAGGCCATTAACGGTAAAGCTCCTTCTATAATACCTGCTGGACAAATATATTTACAAAAATAAGGGGAAGAAATACCAAACTCATTTTTCATAGATAAAGGAAGGATAAAAACAAATAAAACTAAAAAAACATATTTAAAATAAATACCGTATGTTTTTATTATTCTTGGTTCGTTTTTCTTTTTCAATGGGATCTTATAAAGCAAATCTTGGAGCCATCCAAAGGGACATAAGAAACCACATATAAGACGACCTAGTATCGTACCAAAAAGCAATATGGTACCAAGAACATAGAAAGAAAATGTTCTTCCGTTGGAACCAAGAACAGCTTGTAGAGATCCAATGGGACAAGACCCAAGAGCCCCTGGGCAAGAATAGCAATTTAAAACCGGGACACATATATTTTTACCTGGACCTGTATAAATTTTTCCACTTAACCAACCTTTTCCATAACCATTAAATAGAATGGCGAAAAAACTCTGAATCCAATGACGATACTTATCCAAGGCCGATACACTCCATACAAATACGAATGGCCTTTGTAAGAACGATAGACATTTCCCCTGTACTTAAACCATAACCAATAAACCCAAGGGAAAGTAGTAAAAGGCCGACATGGATTATTTTCATTTTATCAACTCCTTTGATATAATCTATTATAACATGGGAAGATAAAAGAACAATAAAAATCAAAGGTGGTAGGTTATGGATCGTTTATTAAACACTCAAAAGGAACAAAGAGAAAATCATACTTTCATAAAGAAAATTCCCCTTATTTCTGGTGGAGGGAAAGTAGAAGAATATGATATTCAAGAATGTTTCTCACATAGAAGAAGTCGAAGAGAATTTTGGCCTGGTGCTATGACAAAAAGACAATTATCCTATATTCTTTGGCATACAGCTAGAATTCAAAAAGAAGTAGGGGATCAAACCTACACCCCCATTCCTTCTGGAGGAAATCTACATCCATTAAGTGTTTCCATTGCGTTATTAAATATTTTAGACATGGAAAAAGGAATTTATGAATATTCACCAAAAGATCATTGTCTTTATTTAATAGAACGTCGAGAAAATATGAAACAAGGGATTAAAGATGTATTCCAAGGCCAAGACTTTGTAGCAAATGCTTCATTTGTCTATGGAATCTCTGGAGATGAAAAGAAGGTAAAAAATAAATTTCCTGATCATTGGGAAAAACTTATGTTGTTAGAAGCTGGTCACTTAGGTCAGCAAATTATGTTAGCTTGTGAAAGCCTTCATTTAGGGACATGCCCTATAGGAATCTTTGACCCATTAAAAGGGCAGGAATTTTTTAAGAGCAAGGGTACATTAATTTATTGTTTCCCAGTGGGAATCAATCCTTAAAGATTTTTAATAGTGAACGACCATAATAGAAAAGGGGAAAGAGAATGAAATGCTTTTGTGTCATAAATTTAACTTGAATTTAACCATTAAACATGATATAATATTCAAACCCAAACTATACATATATTCATAAAAAACTTACCAGTGTTTCTCCCTATCTCATGAGAGGAGAAAAATCATGAATATGAATACATTTTGTGTCTTAGGTGCCGGTAATGGAGGAGTCGCAATTGCAGGGCATCTTGCTTTCAAAGGTTTTAAGGTTCATTTATATAATCGTAGCATTGAAAACATTAAAAATGTAAAAAACACAAAAGAGATTTCTTTAACCGGGGCAATAGAAGGTGTTGGTCGTTTAGAAAAAGTTAGTGATAATATAGAAGAATGTATGGAAGGAGCCAAAGTACTTCTCGTAGTTATTCCAGCAACGGGACATCGAGATTTAATAGAAGAGATGGCTCCCTTTTTACGAGAAGACCAAATTATTATATTAAACCCGGGAAGAACAGGAGGAGCATTAGAGGTATATGACTATTTGTTAACAAATACTTCCTTAGAAACTATTACAGTTGCTGAAGCTCAAAGTTTAATTTATGCATGTCGTGCCAGGGCAGATACCCAGGCACATATTTATCAAATGAAAGAAATGGTTTCCGTTGCCACATTACCTGGAAATCGAAGTGGTATTGTTATGGAAGCATTGGATAAGGCCTTTCCAGGTTTTTTTATACAAGCAAGTTCCGTATGGGAAACAGGATTTAATAATTATGGCGCGATCTTTCATCCTGGTCCCACCTTGTTAAATATGAGCCGTATAGAAAGTGGAGAAAGCTTTAAATACTATACAGAAGGAATTACAGAAGGGGTTAGTAAAGTTCTCCATAAGTTAGATTTGGAAAGAATGGAAATTGGAAAAGCACTTGGAGTAAAACCGGTAAGTACGTTAGAATGGCTTTATGATAGTTATGGAGCTCAGGGTGAAACAATTAAAGATTGTGTGAAGAAGGTAGAAGCATATCGAGGTATTATTAGCCCACCAAAACTGGACGTGCGCTATATTACAGAGGATGTTCCCTATAGTTTAGTTCCTATGGAATCCATTGGAAAAGAACTAGGTCTGGAAACAGGAACAATGACATCTCTTATAGATTTGGCAAATACCGTTTTTGGAAGAGACTTTAGAAAAATAGGAAGAACGATAGATAAATTGGGACTAGAAGGTATGACAGCACAAGAAATGGAAGATTTTGTACTTCATGGAATAAAGAAGGGGTGAGAGAATGAAGAAAATCATTGCTTGTACGATTGGGAACTGCGTTCATGTAGCAGGAATTATGAACTTCTTTAATTTAGCAGATAAAGAAGGTTATGAAACAAAATTTTTAGGGATAGGACTTTCTATTGACGAAGTTTTTGAAGCGATTGAAAGAGAAAAACCAGACTATGTTGGACTATCCTATAGATTAACTCCAGAGCCCCTTTATGCTCTAATGGATGAATTAAAAGCAAAAAGAGATGTAATAGATACTGGAGATATACATTGGATTTTTGCAGGAATTGAAGATGATGCAAAAATTGCGGAAGAGTACGGTCTTTTTGATTCTATTTTTTATGGGTGGGAAGATATTGATGAAACCTTAGCTTTTTTAAAAGGACGTGAGGAAGGGATGGAAATCTCTTATCCTGATCATTTAATTGATCGAATTGAAGAAAAATACCCCTATCCTATTTTACGTCATCATATTGGATTACCAAAATTAGATGCAACGATAGAAGCCATTGAAAAAATTGCAGAAGAAAAAGTATTAGATGTTATTTCCATTGCTCCTGATCAAAATGCACAGGAATTTTTCTTTGAACAAGATAAAATGGATCCAAGGTTAACAGGGGCTGGAGGTGTCCCGTTACGAAGTCCAGAGGATTTTAGGGCTCTGTATAATGCAGCACAACGAGGTAACTTTCCATTACTACGTTCCTATTCTGGTACGAAGGATACCATTCCTTTTGCTGAAGTTTTAAATGATACGATAAAAAATGCTTGGTGTGCCACTCCTATTTTTTGGTATTCTCGCTTAGATATGAGAAGTAAACGACCTTTAGCAAGGGCCATTCGAGAAAATCAAGAACTGATGCGTTGGCATGCTCAAAGAAATATACCTGTAGAAGCTAATGACCCTCACCACTGGTCATTAAGAGATGCATCAGATGCCATTGCTGTAGCAGATGCTTGGCTTGTAGCCTATAATGCTAAAAAATGTGGTGTGAAACACTATATTGCACAGTTTATGTTTAATAATCCTGCCCATCTTTCTCCAGAAATGGACTTAGGTAAGATGTTGGCAAAAATAGAGCTTATTGAATCCTTAGAAGATGAAAACTTTAAAGTTTATCGGGAAGCTAGAGCTGGATTAACTTCTTTTCCAGCAGATTTATATGCAGCAAAGGGACAATTAGCAGCTTCTGCCTATTTGGCATTAAATATTAAGCCTCATATCTATCATGTGGTAGGATTTTGTGAAGCCCATCATGCAGCAGATGCCCAAGATGTAATTGAATCCTGTAAAATTGTTCGTGGAATCATTAAAAACGACTTTTTAGGTGCTGTTGATATGAGAAAAGATATAAATGTTCAAAGAAGAAAAGAAGAATTAATTCGGGAAGCAAAAGATATTTTAGAGGGAATTCGAATTTTAGGTAAAGATTGTGAGGATCCTTTTTCAGATCCAGATAACTTAGCTAGAACTGTTTATACAGGGATTTTTGATGCGCCACAACTAGTGGGAAATCCTGATGCTAGAGGAGAACTTAAGACGAGAATGGTTGCAGGTGGCCTTTATGCTTATGATGAAGAGGAAGGAAGAATTATTCCTGAAAAAGAACGGGTATCTAAAATCCTTGAACGGGAAGGGATCCAAGAAAAAATAAGATAAGAAATACCTTTATGAGCTCGTTCTCATAAAGGTATTTTTTTGATATAATAAAGTTAGTTCATAATAAAAAATGGAGGGTATAAACTTGAAATCTGTGGCAATTATTGTAAATTCAAGATACGGTTCTACTAAAAAATATGCTCAGTGGTTACAAGAAAAAACAAAGGGAGATCTTATTGACTTTAAAGACTTTCGTCCAAGGAAGCTTTTAGATTATTCTATTATTGTTTTTTGTGCTGGAGTTTATACTTCTGGAATTGCCAACTTATCCACCTTAGATCGTAGTATGAAGGTGTTAAAGGAAAAAAGGGTAGCAGTTTTTTGTGTAGGGGCATCTCCCTATGTGAAAGAGGCATTTTATTCCTTATACCGTAAACATTTTGATGGAAATTTAAAAGATGTTCCTGCATTTTATGGTCGTGGAGCTTGGGATCGAAATAAATTAAAGTTTAAGGATCGGACTCTTTGTCGTTTATTAGCAAAGAAATTAGAAAAAAAAGATGAAAAATTATATTTGCCATGGGAAAAAGATTTTATCTCATTTTATGATAAAGTATGTGATTGGAAAGATCCAAAGTATTTAGACCCTCTTTTAGAATGGATGGAAGAGGATCCTTATCCAACGGAAGAAGATTATAAAAATATGATGAACTTAGAAAATTTTTAAAAATTAAGAAAAATCGAAGGAAAATAGGTATGCTTTTCACTTTTTTTAAGTTTTTTAAAAAAATGGAGAAGATATTTATAATAGAATATGATATGTTATCAATTACGAAATATAGATTATAATTAGGAGGTTATTGTTATGTTTCTAAACAAAAAAGTACTATCATTTATTGGAGGAGTTGCTTCTACTGTTGTCGTAGATAAGGTTCTTAAATCTAAAGCTGCCCATGATGGAGCAGTTAAAATTATGGCTAAAGCTATTAACTTAAAGAAATCAGCAGCAGAAACTTATGAATCTATGAAAGAAGATGCAGACGACTTAGCATTTGAAGCAAGAGAAGAAGCAAGACGTCAAAAAGAAGCCGCAGTTGTTGTTGAAGAAGAACCAGCAAAAGCATGAAGTTCTTAATAGTAAGGGATTTGCCGGGGCGGTTACGATTACGTACACCGTCCCGATTTTCCAGAGAATTCGGCTTTGGTTTGGAAGATCGATTACGTCGAACAAAAGAAATTACAAATGTTGTTACTAATGAAATTACCGGTTCCCTTTGTATCGACTATGTACCAGGTACAAGGGATAAAATTTGGGAAGCACTTGCGGCTTGTGAAAAAAATCCAATTACACCGGTGGTAGACGAAAGTCGGAGTCAAGAAATCGAATTAAAACGGAAATTTGAAAATAAATTAATCAAATTATTCGTTGGTAGATATGTGATTCGACCTCTTCTTCCTTACCCTGTTCGTAAAGCAGTTTTATTTTTAAAAGCCATACCTTTTATCCAACAAGGACTTGATTCCTTGTTATCTACAAATTTAAATGTAGAAGTTTTAGATGCTACAGCTATTTCTATTTCTCTTCTTCGTCGAAATTATTCTACAGCTGGTTCTACGATTTTCCTATTACAATTAAGTGATTTACTAGAAGAATGGACAACGAATCGTACGAAACTGGATTTAACTAAGACTTTAGAACTAAATATTGATAAAGTTTTACTTGTGGAAGAAGAGGAAACTAGATGGATTCCAGCCCATGATATTGAAATCGGAGATCGACTTGCCATTAGTCAAGGTTCTATTATTCCTGTAGACGGAACAGTGGTGGAAGGTCTTGGGACTGTAGATGAGTCTAAGATGACTGGAGAATCGGAGCCATCAGTGAAAAAAGAAGGGTCCATTGTTTTTGCAGGGACAGTTCTTGGTGAAGGTAGTCTAGAAATTATTGTGGATAAAAAACTAGAGCATAGTCGTATGAATGAAATTATTGAAGCCATTGAATCAGCTTCTGCTGGGAAATCTGTTTTAGAATATCGTTCAGAAGAGTTGGCTGATAGAATTGTTCCCTTTAGTTTCTTAACGGCCTTGGCTGTGTATGGTATTACAAGAAATATTACAAAGACAATTTCTGTTCTCTTAGTAGATTATTCCTGTGCCATTAAATTATCGACTCCACTTGCAGTAATTGCAGCGTTAAGACAAGGAGCGAAAGCAGAAGTTTTAATTAAAGGTGGAAGATACTTAGAAGAAGTTTCCAAAGCAGATTCCTTTGTCTTTGATAAAACAGGAACGTTAACGACTTCTGAACCTATTGTAAAAAAAGTCATTGCATTTGAACCTTATGAAAGGGACGAATTCCTTCGTACGGCAGCATGTATTGAAGAACATTTTCCACATTCAATGGGAAGAGCTATTGTTCAAGCAGCTAAGGATGAAGGGTTATCCCATGCTGAACGTCACGCAGAAGTTGAGTATATTGTAGCCCATGGAATTACCACTCGTTTAGAAGGAAAAAGAATATTAATCGGTAGTTATCATTATATCTTTGAAGACAATGAAGCTTCTTGTACTGAAGAACAATGGGATTTAATTGAGAAAAATAGTGAAAAATATTCGATTATCTATATGTCAGTGGATCATAAAGCAGCAGGATTTATTTGTCTTCAAGATCCACCTCGGCCAGAAGCTAAAAAGATGATTCAAGAGTTACGTGACCTTGACGTTAAAAATATTTATATGCTAACGGGAGATGGAGAGCGAGCGGCTAAAGGAATGGCAGAAGTACTAGGTATTGACGACTATCGTTCCGGTGTCCTTCCTGATGAAAAAGCAAGTTTTTTAAGGGATTTAAAAAATAAAGGTCATAAAATTGCTATGATTGGAGATGGCATAAACGATTCACCTGCATTGGCTTTAGCAGATGTGAGTATATCGATGAAAGATAGCTCTGATTTGGCAAAAGACGTAGCAGATGTGGTGATTCAAAACGATTCTTTGGAAAAGCTTCCTGAAATTAGAAAATTAGGACTTGCAATGGAGGAAAGAATTCATAAAAATTACCAAACGATAATAGGCTTTAATACTGCTTTATTAGTTCTAGGAGTGACTGGGTTAGCTTCTCCAACTTTCACAGCAACTGCTCATAACTTAAGTACTCTTCTTATAGGAATAAATGGAGCAAGAGATTATAAAAATGTGATGAAATGAAAAGAATAAGAAATATTAAACCCCCTAAATCCTAGTTGGATTAGGGGGTATTTCTTACGAAACTATTTGGCTTTAAATATGGAACGAATACTATTTGTACAGGACTCCATAATTTTTGGATAGACAGAATCCTTTCTGTAAACTAAATAAAAATTACATGTGGATTCACGACCTTCAATGGGAATGGAAACTACATTTTTATTTTTTGTCAAAGTACATCCTGGTACTAAGGAGATTGCTTGGCCATCTTCCACTACAGAAAATATAGTTTCATAACTGGAACAAACCCAAGTAAGTTCTACAGGAATCATTTCATCTCGTAACATAGATAAAATAAATCTACGTGTATTGGTTCCTTTTTCTCGAATAGCTAAAGGCTGATTACGTAAATCTGAAATTTTAATTCCTTTTTTATGAGCAAAAGGATGATCCTTAGAACAAATAAAATATAGTTCATCTTGAAACAATACCTCACTATCCCAATGGTCATTTTTAATTTCTGTGCCTTCTAAAATGGCCACTTGAAGCTCATGATTATTTATTTTCTTTTCTATTTCTCGACTATCTTCAATAATACATTGAAGAGCCATATCCCCTTTTTGACTTTCCATTTCCTTCATAAGCTTTTGTAAATACATATTATCCACAGACAAAGATGCACCGACAATAAAGGTACTTGTAGAAGGGGCCAATAGTAAGGTGTCTTTCATATTATTAACTTCTCGTAAAAGGTTTTTAGCATAAACAAGAAGTTGTTTTCCAGAACCAGTTAAAAAGAGTTTTCTTGATATTCGGTCGAATAAAATAATATTATATTCTTGCTCTACTTGGGCTATGGACTGGCTGATACTTGGCTGGGAGATTTTTAATTTTTTTGCTGCAGCTGACATAGTACCAGCTTCTACAACAGTAACAAAAATTTCTAAATCACGGATGGTCATATCATTCTCCTTTCATATACTATAAATTAATGCGAGGGTAAAGGCCCGTTCTGAAAGCAATAGAAAAGACCATACCTATAGTTTATTCTTTTTTCATTATAATTACAAGCATTCCTTACTTCATTTTAAGGAAATATATAACTAATAACTATAGGTGGAAGATTTATTTTTTAGATTTTTGAGTTTCTATTAACCCTTCAATATTATTATAAACCTCTTCAACAATTTCTGTTGTAAGATCTTCTCCAAGTTTAGGGAGATCCTTCGCCTTTTGAATTTCCCTTTCAATGGCTTCATGAGGCAAAAAACTTTGTGCTTGTTTTACTAAAACTCCTAGCTTTCGATAAGCTTGGACCATTCGATGCTCTTCTAGAATATGGCCTAGAAGATATGAAAACTGCCAGTCTTTGGTGGTTTCTGTCATAATTGCCTTATGAGGAAATATATAACCTTCTTCTTTTGCCATTTGTAATAAATGGTATAACTCCTCTTTGTTTGGGTTGACAAAAAGGATTAATTGAGAGTTTTCAGGATAGGTTACATTTTCTAAATCTTCTTTCTGGTAGCCATCTAACCCTGCAATATATCCAACTTTTTGGTGAAGGTCTTCTTGATTTGGAGAAATAAATTCCCAATTTTCACCAAGATTTTTTAAAACTTCTTCTTCTTCATTTTTGAGTCCGTAATAAATAATTTTTTGAGTCATATATCCTCCTATAAAAATAATGTTTTAATTTCTAAAAATTCTTCAAAACCATAGATAGAACCTTCTCGCCCAAGACCTGATTGTTTAAATCCTCCAAATGGAGCGTTTTGAGTAAATCGACCACGATTAACTTGTATTTGGCCGGTACGAATCCTAAGAGCTGCGTTATAAGCTTCTTCTTCTGGTCCAAAAACGAATCCAGAAAGTCCATAGATACTATTGTTTGAAATATGAATCCCCTCTTCGAAAGAGTCATAATAGATAACAGATAGTACTGGACCAAAGATTTCTTCTTGGGCAATTTTAGCATTTGGGTCAACATCTGTAAAAATAACAGGTGTTATATAGTATCCAGGACCTTCATAAAGATCTCCTTGGTATAGAAGATTTGCCTCTTCCTTTCCAAGTTTAATATAGGAATCCACTTTATCCCACTGTTTTTGAGATTGTAAAGGACCTACATCTACATCTTCCATAGGGTCTCCAAAACGATATTTTTTTGATTCCCGAATCAGAATCTCCTCTATGATTTCCTTGTCTTTACGAGGTGCAATCATTCTTGTTTTTGCAGAACAGGTTTGACCGGTATTTAAATATACCGTATCTAAAACCTTTTTAATATCTTTTTCATAGTTGGCACCTTCTAAGAATAGAGCAGCGGATTTTCCACCTAACTCTAAAGCCAAACGTTTAATACTTTGGATAGCAAGGGAAGCCACTTCTTTTCCACCAGATGTAGAACCTGTAAAAGAAATCATATTTACATCTTTATGGGAAGCTAAAATATTTCCCACCTCTCCACCGCGGCCAGGAATCAATTGAAAGACCCCTTTTGGTAGATTTGCTTCCATAGCTGCCTTAGCAAAATAATATGCTGTTAAAGGAGTACGGCGACTTGGTTTAAGAATAACTGTATTTCCTGCTAAAAGTGCAGGAATTACTTTTTTAACAATTTGACCAAAAGGATAATTCCACGGAGTTAAGCAACCGACCACTCCCACTGGTTCTTTGATAACTCGATATCCATCATAATCTTCCACAAAATTATAATCTTTTGCAATGGACAAATAATTTTTGATATGATCCAAATACATGGAAACATGTCTTGAAGTAGCAAACCTTATAGGGGACCCTAGTTCTTCAGAGATTGTTCTACCAATTTCATCCTGTTGGGACTCAAGATATTGATACATCTTTTCCACATAAGACAATCGTTGGTTTATATCTAATGACCTCCATGGTTCAAAGGCTTCTAGTGCTCCTTGAACAGCGATATTTACATCTTCTTCCTTTCCAGCTGGCACTTTTGCAATAATCTTTTTTGTGGCAGGATTTTCCACGGAAATTACATCTTTTCCAGTGGAATCTACCCATGAGCCATTTAAAAATAATTTATACTCTTTCATAACTCCTCCTATTTTTTACTATACAATAAGTGGTAAAATATTATATTAACAAATATAAAGATAGTAATATTTTAAGTTATTTATTTATATATACCCAAAAACTTATTTGATAAAGGATTGTTCTAATAATTAGGGAAAGGTATAATAGACATCAGGGGGGTCATTATGAAATTTAAAATTGGACAAGAATATACGTATGAAAGAACATTTACAAAAAAAGATGTGGAAGAATTTATTGTATTAAGCCAATATACAGGAAAACATCATGAAGTTCCCAATGAAGATGGAGAAGTAATGATTCAAGGGCTTTTAACTGCAACTTTACCAACAACTATTGGGGGACAATACGATATATTAATGTATAAAATGGTATATCATTTGGTAAAACCTGTGTATACAGGAGATCATGTAGTTTGTAGGATTACAGTCAAAGATCTTTTTGAGAAAAATGGTACGGAAAGAATTATCTTAGAATTTTCCACAAAAAATCAAAAGGGAGAAGAAGTTCTTAGTGGGGAATTAAAGGGGTTGCCTTTAGATCTATAATTTTTAGAGCCTTGATTTTTAAGGCTCTTTCTTAAAAGGAGAATATCGTGGAAGAAACACAGAAAAAATCTTATCTTTTTGATCGAGCTTCTCTTTTAGGACTCATTCTTCCTCTGGTTATAGAACAATTATTAAATATCCTAGTGGGGATGGCAGATTCTGTTATGGTGGCAACTGTAGGAGAAGCAGGGGTTTCTGGAGTATCTTTAGTAGATAATATTATGATTTTATTCATTAATATTTTTGCAGCATTAGCCACAGGAGGGGCAGTGATTGCAGGTCAATACCTTGGGAGAGAGGATCGGAAAAATGCCAATAAAGCAGCAACACAATTACTTTGGTTTATTTCTATTGTAGCATTAGTGATAACGGTCTTAGTTTATCTTGGAAAACCATTTATTATGAACCATATTTTTGGGTCGATTTCTCAAGAAGTTGAAAAAAATGCAATGATATATTTATACATTGTAGCAGCATCCATTCCCTTTGTTGCCATTTATTCCGGTGCTGCAGCATTATTTAGAACAATGGGAGATTCAAAAACCTCTATGAAAATTTCTTTGATTATGAATGGAATCAATGTATTTGGAAATGCCATATGTATTTATGGATTACATTTTGGAACAGAAGGAGTTGCCATACCTACATTGGTTTCTAGAATTTTTGCTGCTGTGGGAATGACGGCTTTATTATTACGTAAAAATCAAAGAATTTATCTAGAACGAAGTTTTCGATATAAACCGGACTGGGAAATGATTCGTAGAATACTCTTTATAGGAATTCCTAACACCTTGGAAAATTCCATGTTTCAAATTGGAAAAATTGTAGTTTTATCCTTAGTTTCTACTTTTGGAACATATGCCATAGCTGCAAATGCTGTGGGAAATGCTATTACCCTTTTCCAAATCTTACCTGGGATTGCTATTAACCTTGGAATGATAGCTGTGATTAGTCGTTGTGTAGGGGCAGGAGAATATGAACAAGCTCGATACTATACAAAAATGCTATTAAAGATTACCTATATCTCTATGTTGGTGATTAATATTATTGTGATACTAAGTTTACCTTGGATTGTAAAGTTATATCATTTAAGTGATGTTACAGCCTTTGAAGTAAAAAGGCTTGTATATTTATTTGGATTTTTTTCCGTCATTTTTTGGCCCTTATCTTTTACGCTACCTTGCACCTTACGTGCAGCAGGAGATGTAAAAATAACGATGATTATATCCCTTCTTTCGATGTGGATTTTTCGAGTTATGTTTTCTCATCTTTTAGGTAAAAATTTAGGATGGGGACTTGTTGGAGTTTGGAGTGGAATGTTTATTGATTGGGTAGTTCGTTCAATCTTTATGATTTGGAGATATCGATCCGGTCATTGGGAACGCTTAGAAACGATTTAATACTAGGAGGATATATGTCTGTATATGGAGTCATAAGTGGGAAAGGTGGAGTTGGGAAGTCTCTTGTAACAACAATGCTTGCAGTAGAAGGAAATCGTAGAGGACTTACTACAGCTATTTTAGACGGAGATTTAACTGGACCATCTATTCCAAAATCCTTTGGACTTGGGGAGAAGCCATTGATGCAAAGAGATGGTAAAATAATTCCTGCTGTAACTAAAACAGGAATACAAGTAGTATCGGTGAATTTAATACTAGAGGATCCTACAGAACCTGTAGTTTGGAAGGGGCCAATTTTAACATCGGCAATAGATCAGTTTTGGAACGAAACCCATTGGAAAAATGTGGATATGACCTTTGTGGATATGCCTCCTGGAACAGGAGATATTGCTATTAAGGTTATGAAGGACATACCTTTAAAAGGGATTATTTTAGTTTCCACACCTCAAGATTTAGTTACCATGATTATGAAAAAAGCAGCAAATTTAGCAAAACAATTGAATGTACCTATTCTTGGTCTTGTGGAAAATATGTCCTATTTTCTATGCTCTGATTGTGGGAAAAAACACGAAATATTTGGAGAATCTCAAGTGGAAAAGGTGGCAAAAGAATTGGGGATTGGAACTATAGCAAAAATAGGATTATATCCTGAAATTGGAAAGGCTATTGACGAAGGAAGAGCGGAAGAAATTGACACAGAAGAAATAACTCCAATTGTGGATCGATTGGTTCTGGAGGTCTAGAATGAGAGTCTATGAAGGAAAAATTTTTACAGATGATTACAATCGAATTATTCGAGTTTTAAAAGAACTAGATTCGAATTTACCTAATTATTTTGCAGATGGGTTAGATACCAAATATAATTTTGTTTTAGATCAATTGGGGATTTCTAGGATGGGGGAATACAACTTAGATGTAACCTTAAAGGATGAAACCTGGGAATGGCTAAAAAAAGAAGCCCAAGAAGAATGTAAAATATTAGAACAAGAAGAATGGGAAAGTTTAGAATCTAATGAAAAAATAGTAGATTATCAGTTTTTTTTAGAATTTTTGGAAGAGTTTCAAATGATAAAGTAAAGGAGTAGGATTATGCCAAAACTTTCCATAAGAAGAGGTAGACTTCCTATTTATCTCTTTGTACTTGCTGTTTTCATATATTTATTAAAAAATTTTTATGAACCGATGATTTATGTAGCTATGTTTGTAGTACTATTGGCCGTTATCTCTTATTGGAGATCTTGTCGCTGTCCTATATGTAATGCATGGTTAAAAATTTGGGAAGTACAACAAGAAGAGATATATACTTGTCCACATTGTTCTAATAAAATAGAAGTTACCAAATAAAAAGAGGTTGAATTTTAAATTCAACCTCTTTTATCGAATATGCTCAATTCCTTTAGGTTTATATCCCATGCCAACAATGGCATCAAAGATTACTTCGTCAGAAGGGAGTTCATCTCCATGAATATGGGCCTCACAATGTTTATAAGAAGCCTTTACAGATTTAACACCTGGTAACTTCCTTAAATTATCTTGTACATGGACTTCACAATGTCCACAATGCATACCTTTTATAATTACTTTTATCTCATGTTTGCCTTTTTTACCAAATAATTTTTCTAACATGATAACCTCCATTCTCTATACTATTTTCAACTAATGGAGATAAAAAGTAAAGGAGAAATTTATAATTTCCAAGAAAAATGCTTATAACCTTCCTTTTTAAAATTGGAATTAATTAAGTAGCGATTCTTTGTAAGTTCCATCATAGGATGGTCCGCATGATAGGAATCAGAAAAAGAGATAGAGTTTTCGTAATCAATTTTTATATTATTTTCTTTACAACACTCATGAATCCGTCGCACTTTTTCTTCCTGACGATTATTTTTTCCAATCATCTGAAATTCTTTATTCGTTTTCGTTCCCATTATATAATGAAAAGGTAGAATATTTTTAATATACTCTAGATAAATTTCAGGAGAAGCACTTACTAAAAAAAGGATATAACCATCTTTTTTAAGGTCCTCTATTGTCTTTAAACCTTCAGGGAAAAAATGCAAAGGTAAGACTTCATATACAAACTCCTCTAGTTCCTCTTTTTCCAACTTATGAAAAATAGACAAGAGACCATTTTTTATATGAGTGAAATTAAACCTAGAAAAAATCCATAAAAATAATTTGGGAAATAGTTTTCTCAAAAAGAAAAATAAATAAAGTGGATGTTTTCTAATAGCATATTTCCACAAGAGAAAGATACTATCTTGATCTATTAATGTTTTATCAAAATCAAATAAAGCTACTTTTCTTTCCATTTGTTCCTCCCTTTGACCCAATACTATTGTATATGATAGGGATTTAAAAAGTCAATTCTAAGGATATCTTTATGTTTTAAGATATAAAGATTAGAATTTAAAAAAATAAATTAAAATATTATAAACCTGGTAATATACTAAATATCAATGCTTTGGTGTTTCAAATTAAATATCTTTGTAGTATACTAAAGGTAGGAGATTTATAATTGATGAATTGTATTTTACGGAGGTGTAAGTACATATGAGACAAGAAAATGTAAAAGTTATAATTTGGGGCTTTGGTTCCATGGGAAGCGGTATGGCAAAGATGTTACTAAAAAAAGAAGGCATCGAAATTGTTGGTGTCATTGACGGCTGGGATAAACTAGTGGGAAAAGGTATTTTTGAAATACTTGACGTTGATGGAAATGGAAAAGAAGATGTAGTTGTAACTCATGTTGACAAAAAAGATGAAGTGATTAAACCTGGTGCTGCTGATGTGGTACTACTTGCTACAGATTCCTTTACTGCAAAGGCATTTGATAAGATGAAGTTTATTATGGAAAATAAACTTAACTGTATCACTACTGCAGAGCAAATGGCATATCCACAAGCCCAAGAGCCTGAGTTAGCAAAAGAATTAGATGAAATTGCTAAGGCAAATGGAGTATCTTTACTTGGAACAGGAATTAACCCAGGATTAATTATGGACTATCTAGTACTTGTTCTTTCTGGAGCATGTGAAGAAGTAGACCATATTACTGCTAAGAGAATCAACTCACTATCTCCCTTTGGACCAGCAGTTATGGAAGAACAAGGGGTTGGATTTACTGTTGAAAAATTCAATGATTTAAACGATAAAGGAGAACTTGCAGGTCACGTAGGATTTGAAGAATCTGTTGGTATGATGGCAGAAGCTATTGGTTGGGAATTAGACGAACCTGTACGTACATCAAAAGAAGCTATTGTATCTAGTGTATATCGTAAGGCACCTTATGCTGAAGTACAAGCTGGAGACGTTGCTGGTGTAAATATGCTTGGATTTGGTAAAATTGGTGGAGAAGATAAAATTGAAATGATTCACCCACAACAAGTTGAACCTGAATTAGAAGGAGTAGACACTGGAGATTATATTATCATCAAGGGAGAGCCAAATATTTCTATGGCTATCACTCCAGAAGTTCCTGGTGGAATTGGAACCATTGCAATGATTGTTAACTCTATTCCAAATATTATTAACGCCACTCCTGGCTTAAAAACAATGGTAGATTTACCAGCTCCTCATGCTATGATGGGTGATGTTCGTAAGTTAATTCACGAATAAAAATTACAAATAGTGCTTAGAATAAAGATATTTTAAGAGAAAAGGTCTTTCTAAAAGAAGGACCTTTTTTAATGGTTCTAACTTTGAAAACAAAAGAGTATCTTAGCCTAACAATCTTCTTTTTCTTATAAATACAATATATTCTTAAAATTAGTAGTCCCCTAAAAGTTATAGGATAAAAGAAAGGGGGATGTTATGATTAAAAAATATTTTGATAATACACGAAAGCCTAAGGATAGTATTGCAGGTCGCATGATGTTAAAAGGGATGAATAAAGGGCATGCTCCAAATTTTAACTGGGGAGTACAATTTTTACCAATACCAGAAGATGGGAAAATCTTAGATATTGGATGTGGCGGGGGAAAAAATATTTCTGAAATTCTTAAACTTACGAAGGGTAAAGTTATGGGGATTGACTATTCCATAGCTTCTGTAAAAATGTCACAAAAAGTGAACCGTAAAGCTATCGAAGAAGGAAGATGTGAAATTATACAAGGAGATGTTAGTGATCTACCCTTTAAGGAGGAATTTAATCTTATTACAGCCTTTGAGACTATTTATTTTTGGCCAGATATTGTAAATAGTTTCCGTCAAGTTTATCAAGCTTTACAAAAAGATGGTGTTTTCTTTATTTGTAATGAAGATGGAGAAACAAAAGAGGTGGAAAAATGGAAAAAACTTATTGATATGAATACTTACACAAGAAAAGAAATTCGAAATATTATGGAGGAAGCAGGATTTGTAGAAATTGAAGATTATATTCATGAGAATAAAAAGAGAATGGTGGTTTTAGGAAAGAAAAAGTAAGCCTGATAAAATATCAGGTTTATTTTTATGGGATAGAGTTGGATAAAAAAGAACTTTTGTTCAAAACATATGAAATTTATGGTATAGTTAAAGGACAAAGGAAATAGGTGATACTTTGATTATACATGTGGACTTAGATGCTTTTTATGCTTCTGTTGAAGAACTGGACAATCCTACTTTAAAAGGTCATCCTGTGGCAGTAGGTGGGTTAAGTGAACATGGGATTGTTACTACCGCAAATTATGAAGCCCGAAAATTTGGGATTCATTCTGCCATGCCTGTATTTCAAGCAAAACAGCTTTGTCCCAATCTTCTTCTTGTTCCCAACCGTCGTAAAAGGTACTTAGAAAAAAGTCGAGAGGTCTTTCAAATCCTTGAAAAATATTCTTCTACTATAGAAAAGGTATCGATTGATGAAGGATACTTGGATATTTCCCATTGGCAGGGGAACTTAACACAAAAAGCATATGAAATGAAAGAAGATATTTATAAAAACACAGGACTTACTTTATCTGTGGGAATGAGTTATAATAAGTTTTTGGCAAAGATTGCCAGTGATTGGAACAAGCCAAATGGGTTTATGCTCATCACAAAAGGAGATATCCCAGGAATTTTATTACCACTGCCTATTGAAAAAATCCATGGGATTGGTCCAAAGTCTGCGAATAAATTACATTCCCTTGGGATTGAGACAGTGGAACAATTAATGGATCTTCCTTTAGATTTTTTAATGGATCTTTTTGGAAAATGGGGGATTGAAATATATGAAAGGATTCGAGGGATTGATACTAGGGAGGTTACACCTCTTCGAGAACGTAAATCCTTAGGTGTTGAGCGAACCTTTGAGGAAGCGACAGATAACCTTAAAGTATTATTAGGCTATTTAGAAGAATTTTCAAAAGAATTAGAACAGGATGCAATCGAAAAGGGAATTCAAGGGTATACGGTTACAGTAAAGGTTAAAACATCTTCTTTTATAACCTATACAAGAAGTCGTACTTGTAGTTATACTATTTATAAAATGGAAGATTTACTGGAGATAGGAAAAGATCTCTTAGAGGAATGTCCTAAGGGAGAACCCTATCGTTTACTTGGGATTACTTTATCAAATTTAGTTCCCTTAACGATTAGACAATTAAGTTTTTTGGAGGTATAGATGAAGAAAGAAGAGTTAAATGAATTAAGACATCGATTAAATCATGGAAAGGACGGTTATATTGCTTTTCATAAATTTGTCTTTGAAAAGATAACAGAAGAAGAGGTAATCGTTAGTTTAAACCCTACAAAAGATTTATTAAATCCTTTAGGACTTCTTCATGGAGGAGCATTATTTGGCTTAGCAGATACAGCAGCAGGAATCCTTTGTCGAGCAGCAGGACGACCTTCTGTAACTTTAAAGGGTTCTCTTGACTACCTACAAGGAGTAGGGCTTCAAAAAATATATGCAAAGGCTAAATTTCTAAATGAAACCTATCGAACATCTGTGTTAGAGGTAAGGATCGAAGACGAAGAAGGACATCTTTATAATCATGGCGTGTTTAACTATTATCGATATCAAGAAAAAAAGAATAATAAAAAAGAAACCACCAAGAACTGACCTTGGTGGTTTACATTTCCTTACGGTGAAATAATAATATAGATAATAATAACATGAAGATGATGTAAAAAACAGTGATTCCTAGAACAGGAAAATACTCTGACAAGGGGAACTCTCTTTTTAATAAAGGAATAAAACCTAAAAGGAGATTGATTGGTAAATATCTTACTACTTTTGGGAATAATTTTCCAAGAAATTGAAAGAGTATAAGAATTGATGTAAATAATAAAGAACCATAATTAGAAGGGGATAACATTCCTCCTAATAAATTCGAAGTAATAACAGATAAACCAAAAAGCCAAGGTAAGAATAGGAGCATTACCATTCTTGGAGTAAGATTAATATCCCAAAAATATTTTGTATATCCAAAAAACCATAAATAGCTGATTCCATAAGCAATGGTCCATAAGATGACACCTAGTGTAAACTTAGCTAAAATAACCTTATATCGAGGAAGACCTTTTGCTAAAATCATAGTAAGTCTATGATTTAATAACTCCTGAGACATTTGCCCACTAAAAAGAAGTGCTAAGAGAAACATTCCTATTTGGGATATATTTTTAATATACTGTATCCAAGAATTCATAGCTACAGGTTCTGGGATATTCATAAGGAATCCATCAGGGATAAAGTTTTCTATTAATTGGGGAGTGAACTTAGCAGTAAGAGGACTGATAATACCAAAAATAGAGAAACTAAGGACAAGAATAAAGAACTTATAGGTTCGTAAAGATTCTTTCCATTCTTTTTTAAGAAAGCCTAAGAATGGTTTCATTGTATGACCTCCATAAATAAAGATTCTAAAGAAGGTTCGATTTCTTCCAACCGTTTTGGAAACAAAGAAGAAGCATCTAATTCCTGTAAAAGGATGGTTTCAAGGTGGACATTGGTATTTTTGGAAAAGGTAAGGACATTATCTTTTCTCCTAGGTTTTAAGCTTACTACATTGGGACGTTTTGCAAAAATTTTTGCCATTTCGTTTTTAGAAAATTCGATTTCCAGTTCATGGATACGATATTTCTTTTTGATATCTTTCATATTTCCGTTAAGAATAATAGTTCCATTTTTTAAGATTGCAACATGGTCACAAATTTTTTCCACATCAGAAAGAATATGAGTGGAGAATAAAACAGTGGTTTGAGAAGTAATATTTTTTAAAATCTCAAGAATTTCTTTTCGTCCTACAGGATCTAAAGCAGAAGTAGGTTCGTCACAAAGTAAAAGTTTTGGACGATGAAATAGAGCTTGAGCAATCCCTAGTCGCTGTTTCATTCCTCTAGAATATCCAGAGATCTTACCATTTTCTTTTGTAAGACCAACAAGATCTAGTAATTCCTCACTTCTCTTCATAATCCTATTTTTCTTCATACCACTTACTTCTCCACATAATTCTAAATATTCTCGCCCTGTCATATAGGGATAAAAAGAAGGAACATCTGGGAGAAAACCAATAGTTTCATTGGTTTTTCCCATTCCAAACTTCACTTCTTCACCATGTATAAGAATTCTCCCACTATCTTTTTTTAAAAAACCTAAAATCATTTTCATCGTTGTAGTTTTTCCTGAGCCATTTTCTCCTAAAAAACCAAAGATGGAATGTTCCGGAACTGTCATGGATAGGTTTTTAATGACCTGTTTTTTCCCAAAGGATTTTGACAGATTGTCGATTTCCAAAATGTTCATGAGTTTTCGTCCCTTCCAATGACAAAATAAAGAATTGGTCCAAGGAATTGTAAGAATAAAATAATCAATAACCATATCATTTTATTTCCAACTCGTACATTAGGATGTTTCAAAAGATGAACCAATGCAAAAACCATAAGTCCAACTTCAGCAAGGATAAATGGCAATAATATGGGCAGATGTTCTTGTAAAACTTCCATACTTTCCTCCTTATATTATATAAAATAAAGATAGAGTCCATAGACGAATAGACCTAATAAAACTATAACCGTTATGGCATAGACAATTTTTCCAGCACGAGTTCCTGCATTAATAGTGGTGCCAATCCCCACTCTTTTTGGAATTATCATAGCTGGGTCATCAGGATTATAGTACACTGTTCCACCTAAGTACCAATAATCGTCTTCATCTTCAAAGGCATCGTCTTCTTCGCCAAAGGGAAGGTTTAAGCGACTACCTGTATTTCCTACTTTGATCCCTAGGATAATGGAAACAAGGATGAGAAGGGCAATAAAGATACCGATAATAAGGTTGTAGATGAGAATGGTTTTTTTCGTAACTTCTAAAAGTCCAATACCCCATAAATGGGGATATAATAGGGTAATGACGGTTCCCATGGCTATGAAAAAATAATAGTAACTCCAATATCTTCTTGAAATTTTCCAGCGAATATAAGATTCTTCACTTAAATTAGGATTTAAAGATTTCTTTTCTCTTAGGAAAAATCGATGGACAATGTAAAAAATGAAGACTTGTATAAATCCTAGGATAATGGGGATAAATACAGTAAAAATATTTTTTTCTGTCCAAGCGTCAGGACCATTTATTCCATAATGAGTAGGTATTTGGCTTGGTATTTTGGGATATTGAATGATAGTAATGATTCCAAAAGCAATGACAAATAGAACGGGAATCCAATAGAGCTTCATCGAAAAACGTTCCACCTTATAAGGTTTCTTGGTCAATTCCATGGAAACTACTTTTTTATCTACCCCAGATATTTTTATGTTTTGAGACTTTTTATAAACGATTAATTTTTTGTTAACCCAAATAAGAATCCCTTGTTGGATAATCATAAATAATACTAAGATGATTAAAAACATTCCTACAAATTTATTCTCAGTGCTCACAGGCAAAAAAAACCAAAGGAAACCAGCTGTAGCCAAGGTTGTTAAAAGAACAAGAATTTGAAACGTGCGGATAATATGTTTAATTTCATCCACTTCCTGTTCTTTTTTTGGCAAATCCACACCCATTAAAGTTCCCTTGGATCCCATTTTTGGAAGTATCATTTGTATGATTCCCATGAAAAGAATAGGACCAAGTAAAGATAATTTGATATATAAATTCATAGACGTCCCCCTTTTTCTAAGCTTTTTAATAAATCATGTAACTCTTTTTCAAATTCATCGATCTTCATTCCACGAACCAATCCTTCTGCTAAAAGAAAGGTAAGTTCTTCCCTTCTTCTTTCCTCCCATATCTTGGTTTTTGGAGGAAGGGGATTGGCAATGGTAGCACCTTTTCTTCGGTCCATAACCACATAGCCATCTTCCCGTAACCATTGGTATGATTTGTGAATGGTATGCATATTTACGCCAAGTTGTTCTCCTAATTGGCGAACAGAGGGGAGACTATCTCCCGGCTCCAAATGATTTTTGGCAATACCTTCAATGATTTGACGATAGATTTGTTCATAAATAGGACGTTCACTTTGAAAATCAATGGAAAGAAACATAGGGCCTCCTTTCTGTTCTTCTTGTTATATATATAATATAACAGATAAAATAAAAAATCAAGTTTCTTATAAAAGTATTTTAAAGTATAAAGGTATGTTCCTATGGGATTGTATTGGATATGAGGGATAAAGGAAGAGAGAATTATTTTATTATAAAAATGACAAAAGAAAAAAGCCTCTTTCGAGGCTCTTTTCAATCAGTGTGTATTATAGTGTCCGGATCATCTTTTGCTAAGAATGTATTTTGTCCAATTGCAGTAAGTATGATAGCTGCTACTGGCATTAGCAAATTAAAATAAGCATAGGGTAGATAGTGGATAGTGCTGACTCCAAGTACCGTTGTCATATAGACTCCACAAGTGTTCCAGGGGATTAAAGCACCGGAAATAGTACCTCCAGCTTCTAAAGTTGATGAAAGCATTTTTGGATGATATCCTCTGTCACGATAGGCTGGTGCATACATACGACCAGGGATTACTACAGAGATATACTGTTCTGGCATAGTGGCATTACTTAAGAAACAAGTAATAATTGTGGAAGCAACCAAACCTGTAGCAGATTTAACTCTTTTAAGGATGACTCCTACAATCGCTTCTAACTGTCCAGTTTCTTCAGCTATTCCACCAAACATCATTGCCAAGATGGTTAAGGAGATGGAATACATCATATTCTCAAGCCCCCCGGCAGTAAGTAAGTCATCAAGAGCTTCTACTCCTGTTTCAGAAACATAACCTCCCATACCTGCTGACATAATGTCTCCTAAATTTGCACCTTGGAAAATAGGACCTAGCAAGGCAGCAGAAATAATTCCAAGGACAATTCCAGGAATGGCAGGCATTTTAAATGCAATACTTACAATAACGATAACAGGTGGTAATAATAGGATAGGATTAATATGAAAATTCGCTTTCAATCCCTCTTGTAATGCAACGACAGCTGTTGTGTCCGCTCCACCTTTGGCGAACTTTGCGGAGAATACTCCGAAAATAATTAAGGATAAAATATAGGCAATAGCAGTTGGTTTAACCATTGCCTTAACATGAGTGAATACGTCGGTTCCTGCCATAGCAGGTGCTAAATTCGTTGTGTCTGATAGAGGACTCATCTTATCTCCAAAATAGGCTCCAGAGATAACGGCTCCTGCTGTAATGGGAGCAGGAATTCCCATTCCTTGAGCAATACCCATTAGGGCAATACCCATGGTACCTGCAGTACCCCATGAAGTACCGGTTGCTAATGATGTAATGGACGCGATAATTACCGTTGCTACTAAGAATATGGATGGGTTAAGTATTTTTAGTCCATAATAAATCATGCTGGGAACAACACCAGATAAAATCCATACCCCTACTAAGATACCGATAATTGCTAGGATGATAATGGATTGTAGTGCTTGGGTAATACCTTTGACCATTGCATTTTCAATAACATGCCATTCATAGCCAATTTTAAGTGCCATTAATGCTGCTAGAATAACACCAACAAACATAGGCACATGAGGATCAACTTCATACTTGATAATGGAAACTGACATGATTAATATCAATAATCCAAAAGTTAGAAGAGCTTCCAATAATGTTGCTTTCCGAGGTGACGCTTTTACTTCTTCTGGTTTCATACCATTTGACTTCTTTGCATCCTTTTCGTTGTTCATAAATTTCCTCCTAATATAATAAAACACACACTAGGCATTGAGCTACCCTCTCAAGATGCCCTTAAATAAAGTTTATCTTATTTTTAGGAAAAAGTCTACATGAACAATTTAATTATAGAATTTGATATTTATTTTAATATTATGAACTAGCTCTAGGGGCATTGATAATACTAAGTTAGATTGTATGGTTTTTTAAAATATTAAGACTTGTAATCAAAAAATAGGAATATTTTAGGAAATGAAAACGATTTTATTTTTTTAAAATAACACTCGTATATTTTATAATTATGTTATAATACTTAAATAGAAATTCGAAATATATTTAATATAAAAGAAAGAATTTTTCCATGGTTGTATCATTTGTGAAAAGATAAAAGAAAATTCAAGTTCTCAAGGTAGAACGACAAGATATTTATAAGGATAATAGATTTTTGGAGGTATTTAGAAAGTAGATATGTTATAGTACCTTTAGAGGATTAATATCGGAACTATTTCTTAAATGCTTTTAAAAGGAGGTCATGATGAAAAGTAGTTTGAGGGGTAATATTTTATTGCTGATTACCGCATTTATTTGGGGCTTCGCTTTTGTTGCTCAAAAATCAGGAACATCCATAGGAGCCTTTACCTTTAATTTCTCTAGGAATGTAGTTGCTGGGGTTTTTTTACTACTTGTAGTACTTTTGATTCCTAAGTTATTTCCTAAGATGAATCAGGAACAAAATGAAAATCCTAAATTATTATTACAAGGTGGGATTGCTTGTGGAGCGGTGCTTTTCTTGTCGATGAGTTTGCAGCAAATAGGATTGGCGTATACCACAGCTGGAAAATCTGGTTTTATTACAGCACTTTATATTATTATTGTACCGTTATTAGGAATTTTTATTGGAAAACGGGTATCTTTACGGATGTGGATATGCGTTTTTATGGCTGCTGTAGGGTTATATCTTTTATCTATTAATAAGGATGTTGGATTTAAAATTAGCAAAGGTGATTTCTTTGTCTTACTTTGTGCTTTTGGATTTGCATTACATATTTTAGTGATTGACTATTTTTCTCCTAAGGTTAATGGTATAAAGATGTCTTGTATTCAATTTTTTGTAGCGGCAATTCTTTCGGGAATTGTAATGCTTCTCTTTGAAAAATTCCAATGGAGTGATGTAAAGGAAGTACTCTTTCCCATCTTCTTTGCAGGAGTTATGAGTTCAGGTTTTGGGTTCACTTTTCAGATTATTGCTCAAAAAGATACTCATCCAACCATCGCTTCTTTAATCATGAGTTTAGAATCTGTCTTTGCTGTTTTGGGAGGAGCGCTACTTCTTGGAGAACGGTTAACTACAAGGGAGCTTATTGGTTGTATTATTATGTTTATTGCCATTATTTTAGCCCAAATACCAGAGAAAAAGAAAAGAGAAAAAAGGGTAGTTTAAATATAATAGATTTAGGAAAAAGGTGATGTTGCTATATGATTTCTAGTCATTTTGCAACATCACCTTTTTTATGATTTTATAATTGTCTTGCTTTTTAAAGGCTTTTCACTTCTACCTCCTGCAATGGATTTTAAAATTACTCCTAAAGTTACCATTGCCATACCAATCATTTCTAATTTAGAAGGGAGTTCATTACCTAGTAATACCATCCCTAGTAAAAGTGAAAATATAATTTCAAAAGAAGTGGTAGCTTCTACAGATGCTAATTTTCGCATGTTGTTGGAAACCATTTGAGTTGCTTTAAAGAATAAAGTGGTAGCTATAATTCCACTGGATAATGCAACAATAAAGCCAGATAAAATTTGAGGTGGCTTTGGTAATCCATAGATGAAAGTAGCAATTACCGATAATATAATCCATGTGGGAAGAGAAAGTAAGGTCATGGCAAAAGTTCGTTCCACTGAGTTTAAATGTCCCTTTCTAGCATTTAAAAGCATAATTTTTCGATTTCCCAAGGGATAGGCAAAACAAGAAATTAAAATAGAACCAACACCAAGAACTACAGTCTTTAGCCCCGTTTCCTTTGCACTTACAGATTCAATTAGAAAAATACCTAGTAAAATAATAGCAAAATATATAAAATCCCTAGGATCAATTTTTTGGTTTTCATCTTCTCGAATAAAGGGAATCAGTAGTGTTCCACATACTATGGAAAGCTGCCAAGTACTTGCCACAAGCCAACCTGGTGCAAAAGAGGAGGCAAAGCATAGAGGTATATAAAATGCTCCAAACCCAATTTGACTATAAACAAACCAATACCAAAAATCTTTTTTGATGACTTGAAAGGTATTGGAAAAAGATCCCTTTGTAAATATCATTAAAGGAATCATCATAGGAATCATAAATAAAAATCGAAGAGATGCTGACCACATCCAATGCCCACCAGTAGTGGCCATCAACTCGTTTAAAACAAAGGTAAATGCAAAGAAAAATGCTGAAATCACACCAATAATAACTTCCAAAAAATTCGCCCCTTTCCTTCCTACTAGTTTACAGAGATTGGGGAAAATGTGCAAGTAAAAAATAAGAGGGAAAATAAAGATAAGTAAAATAATAAAAAATATTCCTTAACATGTACATATATTTTGGGTAATAAAAAATATTCAGAATCAAAAAATTATTAAAAAGAAGATACGCATCATTTGTAAATTTGAAAAGGATATAAGTAGTAATAGAACTGTCGGCACAGATGGGAGTCATTCATATGAACTATAAAATTTTCTCGAAGATATATTGGAATATACGATAGAGTTTACATTAGAAGGAAAAAACTTAGGCTAGAAAGTCTAGAACAATATTGACGAAATAACTTTGCTGCCGAAGTAAAAAAATCGACGAACTTTCGTCCGTCGATTTTAAGACTAACTTTACAGCGTCATTTTTTTATTCTACCGCTTCTTTTCCTGCATCTAATGCTTCTACGTTAATGGGAAGTAGGTGTTTTTTCTTTTCCCCATATACTTTTAAAAATGCTCCTGTAATGGAATCTCGTTTGACCAATGGATTCACTTTTAAAAATGCTCCAAGCATAACCATATTCGCCACTTTGTTATTCCCAAGGTCTTGAGCAATATCATTAACTGGGATTTCATATACATTAATATCATCTCTTTTTGGCTTGGATGTGACTAAGGAGGAATTTATAAATAGATTTCCTCCTGGAGCCACATAATCTTCAAACTTTTCCATAGATGGTTCGTTCATAACGATAACATCTGTTGCTACAGAAATATTAGGTGCTCCCACCGGTTCATCTGATAGTATTACAGAACAGTTAGCAGAACCCCCTCGCATTTCAGGTCCATAGGATGGGAGCCAAGATACTTGTTTTTCTTCTACCATACCTGCATAGGTAACTAATTGGCCCATAGCCATAATTCCTTGTCCTCCAAAGCCGGACATTATGATTTTTGCAGTCATGACTATTCTCCCTTCCTAAAATTACCTAGTGGATAATAGGGAATCATATTTTCTTCTAACCAGCCTAAAGCTTCTACTGGTGGTAGTCCCCAGTTTGTAGGACAGGTGGAAAGAACTTCTACAATTCCAAATCCTTTTCCTTCAATTTGCGTTTTAAAACAATTTAAAATAGCCCTTTTTGCTTTTCTAACATTTGCTGGTGTATTTACAGCAACTCGCTCCACAAATACAGCCCCATCAATAGTTGCTAAAAGTTCGCTCATTCGAATAGGACGTCCTGAGTGTTCTACTGTTCTTCCTTCTGGAGAGGTACTTGTTTTTTGGCCTATTAATGTTGTGGGAGCCATTTGACCACCAGTCATTCCATAAATTGCGTTATTAACAAAAATAGTGGAAATTAATTCTCCTCGATGGGCTGCATGAACGATTTCTGCAGTACCAATACTTGCTAAGTCTCCATCTCCTTGGTAAGTAAAGACAAAGTTATCTGGATGGACTCTTTTTACTCCTGTTGCTACTGCTGGTGCTCGACCATGGGCGGCTTCGTACATATCACAATTAAAATATTTATATGCTAGTACTGAACAACCTACCGGGGCGATACCTATGGCATCATTTTGAACTCCTAATTCTACTAAAGCATCTGCTACTAGTTTATGGATTACTCCATGGGTACAACCCGGGCAATAATGAGTGCTCATATCTGTTAAACCGGGGGATCTTTGATATACAATTTTTTCCATTTTATCCCTCCATAATTTCTTTTACTTTTTCAATAACTTCTTCTGTGGATGGAATCATTCCTCCTTGACGACCATAAAAATGGACATTTTGCTTACCAGCAACGCCTATTTTTACGTCGTCGACCATTTGACCTTGATTCATTTCTACAACTAAAACATCTTTAATTCTTTCTGGTAATTGTTCAAAGGAATGATATGGATAGGGCCAAATGGAAATAGGTCGAATCATTCCCACTTTAATTCCTTCTTTTCGTAAAGCTTCCATTGCTGATTTACAAATTCTGGATGTTGTTCCATAGGCACTTAGTACTATATCTGCATCGTCTAAATGGATTTCTTCCACTCGTACTTCATTTTCGGCAATCGTTTTATATTTTTCTATTAAATGTTTATTATGAGCTTCTAATTCGTCAGGAGATAGATACAAAGAATTTATAATATTAGGTTTTCTTTTTCCCTTTGTTCCTGTTGCAGCCCATAGCTTTTCTGGTAATTCTCTTTTTGAATGATCATGAAATTCTACTGGCTCCATCATTTGTCCTAGCATTCCATCTCCACAAATAAGGACAGGATTTCTATAGATATCAGCTAAATCAAAGCCTTCTATAATTAAATCTACCATTTCTTGGATAGATGCTGGGGCTAGTGTAATGGTGCGATAGTCTCCATTCCCTCCACCTCTAGTGGACTGAAAATAGTCAGTTTGGGAAGGCTGTATACTGCCAAGTCCTGGACCTCCACGCATCATATTGACTATAACACAGGGGAGTTCCGCTCCTGCAATATAAGATATACCTTCTTGTTTTAAAGAAATTCCCGGGCTGGAAGAAGAAGTCATCACTCGTTCTCCTGTACCTGCTGCTCCGTAGACCATATTAATGGCTGCTACTTCTGATTCTGCTTGTAAAAAGCAACCTCCAACTTTCGGTAATTCTCTTGCTAAATATTCTGGTACCTCACTTTGAGGGGTAATAGGATATCCAAAAAAATACTTACAACCAGCAGCAATGGCAGCTGCTCCAACAGCCTCATTTCCTTTCATTAATACTTTCATAGCTACCTCCTATTCTCGTATAACCGTAATACAGGAATCTGGACACATAATGGCACAGTTTCCACATGCTATACAATCTTCCGGTCGAACGGGTTCTGAAGGGCTATATCCTTTTTGATTAATTTTATTTGTATTCATTTCCAATACATCTTTGGGACATACATGGACACATAATCCACAACCCTTACAACTATTTTGTTCTATAATCACTTTACCTTTTGCCATTTTCTCACCTCTTTACACCATCCACTCATTACGAAAATATAAATGAATAGGGAATAGTCTTTCTTTTAATTCATCTGGACACTCATCAACGATATTTTCAAAAACTGCAGTATATTTTACTGACAATCCCGTTTCTTTACTCACTTCTTTTAAAAGAGCTTCACCTCTTAAGACATCTTCAATGGATGTGTTTTTCAACATATGAGTGCTATTTACCAGTCCTGTAACAGGAATGGTAGAACGACCTTCAATATTTTTCATAAACCCAATAACATCTTCTACTTTTTGAGTTTCTGGTCGATTTGCATTTACGACTAATAAATGCTCTACTTTTTGGGTGTTTAAGATATTACGATATCGACCAAGTGCTCTTGCTCCACTTGGATTACCTCCAACATCAAGAATAACCTGTGATTGTGAATCTTGTAAAGGAGTCAATATACCAGGATCTAATGCAGGAATATCTAAGTTTGGAGCATCTACAGAACTAGCAATAACAGATATCCCTTGAGATTCTAAAAAATCCTTTTGTTCTCGTATACGGAAATACATATTGATAATATCTAAATCCACCACAGAAACTTTGGGATATAAGTCTTTTAAATATAGAGCCAAGTTAATGGAAAACTCTGTTTTACCACTACCAAAATGCCCTGTAATAATATGAATTCTTGGAGTCATAGACTCTCCTCTCTACAGTAAACGTTATCATACGATAAAAGAGTTTTATTTTTTTGAAATATATCAATGAAAAATTGAAAACCCTTTACTATAATTATACTAATAGTTAAAAGATAGGTCAATATTTCTACATCATTTCATAAATTGAAACTACCCCGCCTTGGCGGGGTAGGATTAAAATTTTTCATAATGGGCTTTTTCACCGATCTCAAATTCTTTACGTTTTCGTACTCTTTCATTTTTCTTACCAAAGGGGATCAAGCAAAGAACCCCATACTTTTCTGGTATATTAAATTCACGTCTCACATAGTCTTCTGTATCTTCTTTATCAGGAGTTTTGTTGCCATGGATATTTATCCAAGAAGAAGAATACCCTTCCTCTTCTAAAAGAAGTTGTAAATAACTAGCAGCAATGGCACCTTCCTCTACCCATGTTTTACATACTTCTTTATTTGCAATGATTACAATAACAGTGGGAGCATCTGCAATATACGCAGTTCCAAAGCGTTCCACATCTGCTAATTTCTTTTTGTTCTCCTTTTCTTCCACAATAAGGAACTCAACGGGATGACTATTTCCATTAGATGGTCCCATGGATGCATACATTAAAAGCTCCTCGAGTAATTCCTTTTCCATAACTTCATTGGTGTACTTTCGAACAGTCCTTCGATTAAAAATAGTTTCCTTTAACAAGTAAATCACTCCTTTTTTATCATTATCATTTCTATCATATCATAGGGAGGATTGTAGATTTATGAAATCTTATAGTATCTTATTATTTTTATGAAAGTTCCATGCTGATGAGATAATATCTTCTAATTGAAGCTTAGGTTTCCAACCAAGGATTTTTTCAGCTTTTTGACTAGAAGCTACTAATACTGCAGGATCTCCAGGTCGTCGCCCTTCTTCTGTTGCTGGAATTGGATGTCCTGTTACTTTTCTTGCAGTATCTATAACTTCTAAAACAGAAAATCCTTTCCCATTTCCTAAATTAAAGGTATTAGAAGTTTTATCTTTTGCTAAATACTGAAAGGCTAGAAAGTGAGCATCTGCTAAGTCATTAACATGGATATAATCTCGTACACAAGTACCATCATCTGTAGGATAATCTGTGCCAAAAATAGAAATCTGATCTCTTTTCCCTAAGGGAACTTGTAAAATTAAAGGAATCAAGTGAGTTTCTGGCTGGTGCAATTCTCCAATCTTACCAGAAGAATCTGCTCCAGCTGCATTGAAATATCGTAATGCAACGTATTTTATTCCATAAGCTGTATCGAACCATGACATCATTTTTTCCATAGCTAATTTTGTTTCCCCATAGGGGTTAGTTGGGAAAGTAGGATCTTCTTCCATAATAGGGATATTATTCGGCTCTCCATAAACTGCTGCTGTAGAAGAAAAGACAATATTTTTTACATTATGTTTAACCATTTCTCCTAGAAGGATTATAGCGCCATATACATTATTATGGTAATAATCATAAGGATTTGTCATACTTACACCAACAAGACTTAAAGCAGCAAAATGGACTACAGTATCAATATTATGATTGGTAAAAATTTGAGATAATATTTCTGAATCTCTACAATCTCCTTCATAAAAATGTTCTACATCTACAAGTTCTCGATGACCTGTGGATAAATTATCTAAAACCACAACGTCAAGGCCTCGTTCTTGAAATAGCTTTACTGTGTGGGAGCCAATATATCCAGCTCCACCTATAATTAAGACTGACATAATTTTTCCTTTCTAGTAGAGTTTTCTTGCTCCGTCTCCAGGGAGTGCCTTATAAAATTCTCCATCTTGTCCTGTTTTATTTTTATATTCTTTTCTAACATAGGATATAAATTCTTCCACCATTGTAGTTTCCACTAAAGCAATGGCGCAGCCAGAAAATCCAGCGCCTGTCATTCTTGCTCCAAGACAACTTGGGTGCTTTCGAGCAATTTCTGTAATCGTATCTAATTCAAATCCTGTAACCTCATAATCTGTTTTTAATGACATATGGGAAGCGTTTAATATTTCCCCAAGGGCAATAAAGTTTTTGGACTCTAATGCTTCAACTCCTTTTTTCACTCTATGATTTTCTGTAATAACATGATGGACTCTCTTTTTTTCTTTAGGAGAAGATAAGAGGGAAAGGGCCTTGTCTAAGTTGTCCATTTCTAAGTCACATAAATAATCAATTGAAAAATATTTTTGTAATGTTGCTAAGGCATTTTCACAATCCTCTCTTCGAGAATTATATTCTCCACTTACCAATTCACGACGGACACCTGTATTCATAATTACGAAAATATAATGATCCATCACCATTGGTAAGTATTTATAACTTAAATCTTTTGTTTGTAAGAGGATACCATGATCTTTTTTTCCCATAGATATTATAAATTGATCCATAATACCTGATTGGAGGCCAAAATGCTCATTTTCCACCTTTTGCCCTAATAAAGCCATCTCCACCTTATCAGGACCTTTTTGTGCTAAATTTTTTAGGATTTCTCCAGTTAGTATCTCTAAGGAAGCAGAAGAGGAAAGCCCTGCCCCATTAGGAATATTTCCAAAAAACAGACCTTGAAAACCTGGTGTTTCATAACCTGCTTTTTGGAAGGCCTTAATCATACCTAAAGGATAATTCCCCCAACCAAATGTTTCATTATAATTTACATGATCTTTTTTCGTTTTCACTCTTCCTGGGACATTTAAGGAAATAAAGTCATAGTCATCCCAAGGAGCAACTAAACCATAGGTACCAAGAGAAATAGCAAAGGGGAGAACTGATCCTCCATTATAATCAATATGTTCCCCAATAACATTAATTCTTGATGGGGAAAAATAAAATCCTTCAGGTTCTCGTTGAAAAGTCTCTCGAAAGGTATTTGTTAAGGATTTTAAAAGATTATCCATATAGTTTCTCCCTTACTTCTCGTAACTCTTTCGCACAATCTTCTACTTTACGAGGATTACCATGTACCCATGCTGCTGTTTCAGAAGAAGCATTATATTTAATAGAATTCTCACCTCGTAAGGGAGGAAAGAATTTTACATGAAAACGAAAATATTGATAAAGATCCTTATATCCACTATGGCTGGTAGGAGCATTGTAAATCCCCATCATATAGGGAAATACTTTATCAAAAAGACCATCATAAATGGTTGTCACTTCTTTTAGAATATTGGCAAAATCTCCGATTTCTTTTTCTTCAAAATCAGAAAAACTTAAAAGTGATTTTTTCGGGAAAATATAAATGCCATAAGGATATTCTCCAAAAAAAGGAACAAAGGCTGAAAAAGTATTATTTTCTGTAACAATTCGCTCTTTGTACTCGATCTCTTCTTGTAGAATTCGATCATATATATTTTCTCCATTTTCCTCAAAATAGGTCATTGCATTTTCCAATTCAATGCGCAATCGAAGAGGCATTTTAGAATATGCATAGATTTGCCCATGAGGGTGGGGCATAGTAACCCCAACTTCTTTTCCTCGATTTTCAAAAGGGAAAACATATTTAATCTTAGGATCTTGGGAAAGAGTTTCGTATCTTTCTTTCCATAAATGAACTAATTTTTTCATATGAGAACTTGATAAATCCTTTAAGTTTCCATAATGATCAGGAGAGTATAGTATCACTTCACATTTTCCATAAGAAGGAGCTGTTTTGTAAAAAGCGGAACCAACTTGGTCAGGTTCTGGGGGATTTTGGGAAAGAATGGGAAAATCATTATCATAACAATAAACGTCATAGTCCACTGGTACTTTCCCAGAATCAGGACAAAAAGGACAATAGTCCTTAGGCATATCTGGACGTTTCGACCGATTAGCAGAAACCATCGTCCAATCGTCTAATAATGGGTTATATCTTAATTCTGCCATTGTCATCCTCCTTTATTTCAATTTCAAAGGTAAATGTAAAACTATCTTGTGGAGATAAATGTACTTGGGTATCTGTTTCCAAAACTTTTTTCAAAGAATCATAGTAACCAGTTGAAGGTTCTATGGCCCAATTTCTTTCTCCCTTAAATCCTCCAGTTGTGACCCATAATCCCAGATAGGGAATTTTTATTCGGTCATAATGAAATAAGATCCTTTTTTCTGGCCCTTGGTATCCAATTTCTCCTTTTAAAGGTATTTTATGAGGTAGATACCATTTAAAGCTTTCATTGATTGGATATTCTTTAGGATTTTTTATGGAAAACTCTCCAGGTTTTCCATGAATTTGTAATAAATCTTTTTCGTCAAAAGGAAACAAAAGGGTATACTCTGGTTTCATTTGAAAAAGACCATGGAATACCCATAGGAATTCTTTAGGTTCTTCTTCCTTATTGATAAAAATATAATCAATAGACAATCTTTGTTTTTTTAATGAAAATATTTTTTCGATTTCAATTTTAGTAATTGGATCTCTTATCTTAGCAAATACTTTTTGATGATTTCCTGTCATTTCCCAAGGAATGGACCATAAAGAGCCATGGTCTGGATAATTGATACCCTTAATTTCACATGAATCAATGGTAGGAAAACAATCGTCAATTCCAGATGTGTCATATTTGGAAAAATCATCACCAAGTTTTGGTACTTGATAAGAAGATTGGGACTGAAAGAGAAATTCTTCTCCATCTTTCTTATCCACGATAGAAAGAATCTTAGCCCCAAAATCTTTTAATATGTCTACCTGTAAGTATTTATTTTCCAGTACATAAACTTCGATATTCTTTTTCATTATTTCTTTGCAATATATTTTCGCACGTCAATAGCAACAGCTGTTATAATAATAAACCCTTTGACCACACCTTGTAGATAGGGGTTTACTCCAATATACTGAAGTCCATAGTTGATAAACTGTAAAATAATCGTACCAATTAAAACACCAGGGATGGTACCAACTCCTCCAGAGAAGGAAACTCCTCCAACAACACAAGCTGCAATAGCATCTAAGTCATAGTTGGTTCCTGTTCCTGCATTTACCGATCCGATACGTCCTGCCTCTAAGAATCCTGCAATTCCATAAAGAATACCAGAAATCAAGTAAATCAACATAATATTTTTAATCAAACTAACCCCAGAAACTTCTGCAGCTTCAGGATTTCCTCCAATGGCAAACATATTTTTTCCAAGCTCAGTTTTATTCCACACCACCCACATTATGGTGGCTATAATAATCATAAACCATATTAAATTCGGGAGTAAGAAAACCTGTCCATTAACTAACTTTACATACTTATCCGCTAAAGATCCAATGGGCTGGGCTCCCATTTCCTGGGAATCAATATAAATTTGTAAAATTCCATATACAATTAATTGAGTTCCTAAGGTAATAATGAAAGCATGAACCTTCAAAACAGCAACGCCAAATCCGTTAAAAAGAGAAAATGCAACCCCAACTAAAATAGCTAGTGCCAATGGAATAAGCATATTTACTTCTCCAAGATCTGGGTACATTCTTGCAGAATAATCTAAGGACTGTAAAAGAGACGCTGAAATTGCAGCTGTCAATCCTAAAATACGTCCTGCAGAAAGGTCTGTACCTTGTAATACAATAAGCCCTGCTGCACCTAAAGCTAAGATGGCTCGTGTAGATGCTTGAGTTAAAATATTAATAAAATTTCTCTTTGTTAAAAATGTTGGATCATACAGAATAATCCCTATAATTAAAATTCCTAAAATAAAATATAAAGCATAGTTAAAGATAAGATCTCTCGTCTTTTCCCGACGAAGAACAGTATTTAATCCTTTATTTTCCATGCTGTACTCCTTCCTACAAATACTTACCACATAATTCCAAGATTTTTTCTTGGTCTAAGTGTTTGGCTTCATCAATACCTGCTAACTTCCCATTACTCATAACTGCAATTCGATCACATATTCCTAATAATTCAGGAAGCTCTGAACTGACCATGATAATTCCATTTCCTCGTTTTGCTAAATCTATGATAAGTTGATATATTTCATACTTTGCGCCAACATCAATTCCACGAGTAGGCTCATCTAAAAGTAAAATTTTTGGTTCTGTTAAAAGCCACCGTCCTAATATTACCTTTTGCTGATTTCCTCCAGAAAGGGATTTGATCAATGTTCTCTGACTAGGTGTTTTCACATTCATACTGTCAATCACCCATTTTGTAGCTGTTTTTGTTTTTGAATTTGAAAGTAATGGGCCATTTTTATAGTTTTCAAGAGATGCTATTACAGAATTTGCAGCAATATCTAGAACTGGGAAAATACCAGTGGCTCTTCGTTCTTCTGTTAACATTGAAAAACCGTTTTTAATAGCATCCCCTGGATTTTTATTGACGATTTTCTCTCCTTTTAAATATAGTTCTCCTGTTTCTAAAGTTGATATACCAAAAATAGCCTCTAAAAGTTCTGTCCTTTTCGCACCAACTAAACCGGCGATACCAAGAATTTCTCCTTCATGAAGCGTAAAGGAGATATCTTTTATATTAGGTTGAAACTTTCCTGTTAAATTCTTAATTTCTAAAAAAGGCTCTCCTACTTGATGATTTTTTTCAGGGAAACGATTGGTTAATTCACGACCAACCATTAAATTAATTGTTTTAGCTGTTGTCATTTCAGAAGCAGGATTGGTAGCAATCCACTTTCCATCACGAAACACTGTAATATCATCAGATATTTCCATGATTTCTTCCATTTTATGTGATATATAAACAATTCCAAGTCCTCGACTTTTTAGAAGTCGAATAATTTCAAATAGCTGATCCACTTCTTGCTCCGTTAATGAAGAAGTAGGTTCGTCTAAAATTAGTATCTTTGCATCATAGCTAACAGCTTTGGCTATTTCTACCATTTGCCTTTGTGATACGGACAAAGTATTGATTTTTGCCCTAGGATTAACTTTAATATTAAGATCTTTAAAGACCTCTTCTACATATCGGTACATTTCCTTATGGTCAACTAAACCATATTTTTTTGGAAAACGTCCTAACATTATATTTTCTGCCACAGAACGTTTCATTACTTGATTTAATTCTTGGTGAACCATAGATACCCCATTTTCTAAGGCATCTTTTGGATTTTCAAAATGTACCCTTTTTCCCTCAAGATAAATTTCACCTTCATCTTCTCGATAAATGCCAAATAAGCATTTCATCAATGTTGATTTACCAGCACCATTTTCTCCCATAAGAGCATGTACCGTACCTGGACGAATGGCCAAATCCACTTGATCCAAAGCCTTTACTCCAGGGAAAGACTTTGAAATTCCCTTCATTTCTAAAATAAAATTAGAATTTTCGTTTACCATACTCACCACTTTCCATTCTATAAAGAAAGGCACTTTACAGTGCCAGAAAAAAGAAAAAGGAGGGAAACTCCCTCCTTTTTCCCCAGACTTTTCTTATTTTTCAAATCTTTGGTAGGGAATTCGAACTGCAACACCAGAATCATCATATTCGTAATCAGTGCCATCTAAGAAATCTTTACCTTCTGCAGCATTTTTAGCTAAATCGAAAAGTGCCTTTGCCATTGCTTCACCATCTTGTTTTACAGTACCAGACATTGCACCCTCTTCAATTAATTTTTGAGCTTCTTCTAAAGCATCAACACCAAATACTAAAATATGTTTACTATCGTCTCCAGAGTTAAATCCATTTGCTTTTAATGAATTGATAGCTCCGATAGCCATAGAGTCATTGTTTGCAATAACAACATCAATATCATCAATACTCTTTGCTAACCATGCATCCATAGCATTTTTCGCAGCTTCTGCATCCCACTTAGCAATTTGCATCCCAATTTCATTTACTTCAATGCCAGCTTTCTTAGCATTTTCAACGGAATACTTAGAACGAGCAACAGCTTCTGCATTGTCAATTCCACCATGCAGTAAAACATAATCTAATTTACCATTACCATTACGATCATACTTAGCAGTATCTTTATTCCAAAGTTCTGCAATCATATCACCTTGTAATTCTCCAGCTTCTTCAATTTTTGTACCAACAAAACGGGATTTTTCATAGGTAGAGTATACATCGTCATTTTCTGGTTCACGGTTAAAGAAGATAATGGGAAGATCGGCAGCTTTTGCCTTATCAATAGCCGCACTTGCAGCACCAGTATCTACAATATTTACCAATAAAACATCAACACCTTGAGAAATAACAGTGTCGATTTGGTCATTTTGCATACCTTGATTATCTTGACCATCTTGTTCTATAAGTGTAATGGAACCATCTGCTTCAGCAGTTTCTTGTAAATTACGTCGTACAATGGAGATATAAGGGTCATTGTACTTATAAAACAACACTCCAACTTTCTTACCTTCGCCAGAATCTGAACTTTCCTCAGTTTCGGCTGCGTTATTAGTTCCTTCATTATTAGTAGTTGCCTCATTATTGCCGTTGTTGCCACCACAAGCAGCAAGCATAGTTACCGATAGAGTAATTACTAATAAAAATACCAATATTCTTTTTGTCATTTTCTACTCCTCCTTAAATTTGGATATCTTATTCAGATACGCCTCAAATCAATTTTAGCAAAGACCAAAAAGGCTGTCAATCGTTTTCATGGTTTCATAATAGGAAAATCAAAGATTCTTAGGATATTACTAGAAATCATAAAGGCAAAGAGAAAGTTTGACCTTCCTTTTTAATTTCCATAATCTTTTTGTCAGGATAGAGACCTTGAAATTCCTTTTTAAATCTTTTACTTAAAGAAAACTCCCCCCACATATGAAGTGGGAAAAAATACTTAGCATTTAAAGTTTTCAAATAATAAGAACCTGCTAAAGAATAATCATCTTTTAATCGTGGATCTACGATAATCATAGCAATATCTATGATTTCATCTTTTACCTTATTTACCTCCTTGGTAAAATCTATTTCCATTTGTTCAATATCTTTTTGAGAGTATCTAGGCCATATCCAATAATTTAAATCCCCAGAATGGTAAATACCTTTTCCTTCTACTTGTAGATAGATGGAAATCCCCTCATCAGTAGAACCATAAGTCTTAATAAGAACATCGTCAAGGGAATATACACCATCAGGCTCTACCCATGTTACTTGATATTTTGACAAATCATCTACAATATCATTACTAATAACATATTGAATCTCACCATGAAACGTAAAGATATCTTTATTATAATGATCCTTATGACCATGAGTTACAACCCAAATAATCTTTTTCCCCTTAGGAATATTTAAAGGCCCTCCAATATAGTCAAAAATAAGAAAATGGTTCTTCAACTCCACAGTATAACAACTATGTCGCACAAAAGTTACCTTCATTTCATACTCCTTCCAAAAAATTACCATTAAACTTTCACAATAGAATAACTCTACTTGGGTATTATAACATATAGAGAATGAAGATATGGAAAACCATCTTTCATATCAGTAATAGAAAAAAGATAATGAGGTGATAGTATGAATGAAAATGAGAAATTTGAGGAAAGAACTTTAACTCAAGAAAGCCCTTATTATTTGAAAAAGAGGGAAAGGAAGGAAAGAAGGGCTCAAAGACGAAAGTTCATTGCCACTGCATTGATTTGTGCCATACTAGGAGGAGTGATTGGTGGAGTTTTCGTTATGAATTTTCTACCAAAGACCAATCAGTCTGTAGCAACAGATACATCTACTCCCATTAATATAGAAACTACTGGTAGTGAAGGAATTGTAGAAGCTGTAGCAAAAAAAGCCCTTCCTTCCGTTGTGGGAATCACAACACAAACAGTAAAAATAGATGGGTTTTGGGGACCGGTACAAATGACTGGGGCAGGATCTGGATTTATTGTAAATAAAGAAGGGTACATCGTTACAAATGCCCATGTAGTAGATGGGGGAAATGCAAAAGAAGTTTCTGTTCTCTTTCATGACGGTGACCAGTCAGAAGCACAAGTACTTTGGGCAGATCCATCTTTAGACTTAGCTATTATACGAGTAAAAGGTCAAAAGAATTTAGTACCAGCTGAATTAGGAGATTCTTCAAAACTTAATATTGGGGAACCTGCAATAGCTATTGGGAATCCTTTAGGATTAGATTTTCAACGTTCAGTAACATCAGGAGTAATTTCTGGATTAGATAGAACGATTGGAGAAGTAAAATCTGAAGGACAATCACAAGGAAATTATATGGATGGATTAATTCAAACAGACGCTTCCATTAATCGTGGAAATAGTGGAGGACCTTTACTTAATAAAAAAGGAGAAGTTATTGGTATTAACACTGTTAAAATATCAACAGCAGAGGGACTTGGTTTTTCCATTCCCATTAACACCGTAAAACCTATTGTAGAACAAGTAATTGAAACAGGTAACTACCAAACAGTAAGTCTAGGTATACGAGGTAAGGATTTAGCAGCTGTAACCCAAACCTTTAATGTAGACTTAGGTACAGATCATGGGGTAGTTGTCTATGAAATTTTGCCAGGATCATCTGTAGCAGCTAGTGATATTGAACCTGGAGATGTTATTGTGAAAGTGGATGATAAAGATATTTCTGGAATGGGAGCTTTGAAAAAAGTTCTTTATGATTACAAAGAAGGAGATACTGCTGAATTTACGATTGTTCGTAAAGGAAAAACAATAAAAACGAATGTAACCTTTAAAGATGTTATTCGTAGCCAATAAACAACCTATAAGTTTATAAAATAACTTAATTATTCGCATACAGTCTACATGAGCGTTACAGGATTGTACACAAAGAAAACAATAGGTAAATAGCTATGAAAAAGGGATAAAAACATTACTTTTAAGAAGAAAAATTTCATAAAAACAAAGATTTTAAAGTCGGTGTATCCTTGTAAAATAGAAGGGTACACCAAATTTATTATTAAAATAAACAAAAAGTATGAATTTAATTCAAAGTTTCCCTTCACTTATCAATAATAAAATAGTATACTTAAAGAAGGCAAGTTTTTGTAAATTTACAAGTATACAAAAACGAATATTGCTAATACAGGAAAGAAGTGATTATTTTGAGATTTACCAAAGCCATGGAGTATGGCATGATTATTTTATGTCATCTTGGGCACAAGAGTAAGGAAAGAGTAAGTGCTAGAGAAATTACAAAAAGTGAGCATTTACCTCATGCTTTTACTCAAAGAATTTTACAAGAGTTATTAAGATCAGGCTTAGTAGACTCACGTCGGGGGGTATCTGGAGGATATACTTTATCAAGGGATCCAAAAGATATAACTTTATTTGAAATTCACGATGCTTTAGAAGGAGAAATTGATTTAATTTCTTTCTTTGAAGAACGTGTCGAAGAATATGGAGATGATAGTTCTAAGTCCTTACATAAAGGGATGGACAAACTACATGAACATATTATAGTAGAATTTCAAAAAATGAAATTATCAGATTTCATGTAATATAAAAAAGCAGACCATTTGGTCTGCTTTTTTATATTATGGTGTTGGTTGGATAGAAGGTAAAATAATATATATGGCATAAACATCCTTTTGTTCAATGGGAAGATTTCCTTCTAAGTCATAGTCTGGAAAGGCAAGGTATTGAGGGCCAGTTTCTGTTATAACTGGTTCTTTTTCTAATTTCCAATCTTGAACCGGTGCTTTTACACTATATGTTTTACCATCTTCATAAAAGAAAAACTCTATGACAGGACCCTTATCTCCTTGACCAAAATGTTGATTTAATAAGATTTTGGTTACTTCCTCAGATGTGCCTTGTGGAATATTTGCAGGAAGAACTATCTTTGACTCAAACATCCAGCCAAGATAATGAAGTTGTCCTTTAGGAGGAACTTTATCAGTAACAGGATTTGGTGATGAAAGATCTCGATAATAAAATTCAGGAAGTTCTACCACTTCTGTTTCTAGATGGGGATCATGTTCTAGATAACCTGGTGAGGAGATAACCTCCTCCTTTGGTTTAGAAGGAGAACCTAGTTTATCTTTACATAAAAATAAAAGTTTAGCCGCTTCCCCTCGAGTAATTCCCTTTAAAGGGCGAAAATTACCATCTGGATAACCATTTATAATATTAAGATTTACCAAAGCCCCTATAGATTCAGGATTAACCATTAACTTTGAGTCTAAGAAAATATCAGCCTTATAAGGTTCTGGTTTCAAATTATAAATTTGAGATATAATCCTAGCACCTTCGTTACGAAGCAGCTCTTTATCAGCTTCCAATTCTTCCGAAGAATCTTTCAAATATCCTGTTCCTACAGCAATGGTAACTTCCTTATAATACCATTGTTTAGGATTTACATCTTTAAAATCAACGGAAGAGGTTTTTGTAAAATGACCAAAACGGTTCACCATCTTGTAAAACTCCCCTTGGCTCACCATATCATTTGGCCGAAATTTACCATCTGGATATCCATGAAGAATACCTTCTCTAGTAGCCCATTGTATATATTCCTTTGCCCAATGCTCTTGGGTATCAGAAAAATCCTTGGCAAAGATGGAGAAGGGGAAAAGGTATAATAAAAGGAAAACATATAAAAATGGGAAATATTTTTTCATAACTTCATCTCCTAAGAAATTCAATTACTCTTATAACTATTTCTATTATACCGATATTACCATAAAAAAAGAACCGATAAAAATTTATCGGTACCTGTGGTGGAGATGAGGGGAATCGAACCCCTTACCTCTTGAATGCCATTCAAGCGCTCTCCCAAGTGAGCTACACCCCCATATTATTAAAATATCTTCGCAAAAAACATACACCGTAAGAACTCCCAAGTGGTCCCTTGCTGACCAGGCACTCAAATTATCAAAATTTCATATGCCAAATCGTAAGTAACCACTATAATTCCCCTCAAATTAATAAATGATTTAAACTTGAGTGCCGGGAAACGCCGGGACATCTGACCTACGACGCAATCAAAGATTGCTGTTAGGTCATGAAGCTACACCCCCATAATTTTAAAATATCTTCGCAAAAAACATACACCGTAAGAACTCCCAAGTGGTCCCTTGCTGACCAGGCACTCAAATTATCAAAATTTCATATGCCAAATCGTAAGTAACCACTATAATTCCCCTCAAATTAATAAATGATTTAAACTTGAGTGCCGGGAAACGCCGGGACATCTCACCTTATTATGGAATTTATAATGATCAAATCTATTATAGACTTTCAATTCAAATGTTATTAAACCATAAAGGATTACTTTCGTCAAGATGTTTTTAAGGAACGGATAGGAAAAGAAATGTATAAAGATAAAAGAAGCTATGGAGAAATTGTACAATGGGATTTGTTATAGACATTATAGAACAAACATGATATAGTGATTATAATTAAAGGAGGTTTTTATGAAAAAAATTGTTATTATTTTATCTTTTTTTCTGTTAATGATGGGATGTGATCACAAGGATGATAAAAACACGAAGCTACATAATGAAAATACCAATATATCAGTAACGGAAGATGAATATAAAGATTTAACAAAAGAAATAGGAGAAGAAATTTTAAACGGAAATCCAGAGGTTATAAAAGGAAAACTTTCTTCAAATGTTTTAAATCAAGTGGGGGAAGATGAATTAATCCAATCCATAAAGTCTATACTTGGTTCCGAGTCATTACTAGAAATGGAAAATATTTCTGTTGAAGAAAAAGATGGTTTGGTAGCTACTGTGTTTCAAGGTAAAATGACGACTACGACAGGGTATTTAACCATTACTTATAATACCAATAAGGAAATTGAGGGAATCTTTTATAATGCAAAACCAAGGACTCAGCCTTCTTCAAAAGAAGATGAAAAAAATATTAAGATTGGAGACAAAGAACCTTTAGATGGAATATTAAAAATAGGGAACCAAGGAGAAAGTTCTCCACTGGTACTTTTAATTCCTGGATCTGGACCTCAAGATATGGATGAAACTATTTTTGATAATAAACCATTAAAGGATATTGCTGATGGTTTAGCGGAAAATGGGATTTCCAGTATTAGATATCATAAGAGAACCTATGTATATCCTGAAAAATTTATGAATGAAGGAACCATTGAAGATGAATATTTGAAAGATATGGAATGGATTCTTGAACATAGAAAAGATTTTACAAAAGGTGAGGATATTTATCTGTTAGGACATTCCCAAGGTGGAATGATTATTCCAGCTATGGCAGAAAGACATCCTGATATAAAAGGTCTTATTATTATGGCGGGAAGTCCTCGAAAATTTATTGATATAATGTATGATCAATTAATGGAATCTACGCCAAAAAATGACCAAGAGAAAGTAGAAGCTCTTTATAAATCCTTAAAAAACCAAGAAGATAATCCAATGGTACCAGTATCTTATTTAAAAAGTTTAGATCAGGTTGAAGGAGAACAATTTTTAAAAAAATTAGACCTTCCGATCCTTATATTACAAGGAGAAGAGGATTTTCAAGTAAAAGCGGATAAGGATTTCAAACTTTATAAAGATATTTTAAAAGAAAAAGAAAATGTTACCTTTATTCTTTATCCAAAATTAAATCATTTATTTATGGAAAGTAATGGAAAGAAATCAATGGATGAATATAAAGAAAAGGGAAAGGTATCACAAGAAGTAATTGATGATATTGTAAGTTTTATCCAGAAATAAAAGGGTTCGATTCCCCTCATCTCCACCAATATTGAAAAATACAACCACTTCATCTATGGGTTGGTTGTATTTTTTATCCAATTTTTCGAACACAATTAAGAGAAAAACTGGATAATAGTTTAGGTATGTTGTACATCTCTCTAGATTAGAGGTATAATAATGGAAAATAGGAGAAATAAAATATATGAAAAAGAAAAAATCTTGGAAAGAAGGACTAGTTTTTATTATTATTGTTTGTATTGTTGGAGGATTACTTATTATTTATCCTCTACAAAAATCTCTAGCAATGATGAGATGGCAAGAATATATGAAAGCCCAAGGACTTGCTAAAGAAGATGTTTTAGAAAGAGAAATCTTTAAAAATTATAAAGATGGTGGGTATCGTATGATTGTAAAGTATCGTGGAGATTTAAATCATACCTATATTTATGATTATTTTCTTTACACCCATAAAAGGAATGAAAATGTAAAATGGCATCAAATGACTTGTGATGTTATCGAAACTCCATCGAATCTTCCACCATCAGAATCTAGCTCTTCCCCATGAAAAGAGAAATAAAATTAACAAGGATACTATTACAATTAAGAGCTAATTCAATACCTTAGACCTCTATGGACATAGAGGTTTTTTCTATGGGCAAACTTTTATAATATCTTCATAAATTCTTAAGATAGATTTTGAAATCATCTGTTATTATGGCATAGACAGTGGAAAATCGAAAGATATGGCAGGTAAGTTATGAAAATTATAATCATGCAATGTTATGAAATTATGACTACTTTACTTCCCTTGATTCCTATTTTGCATATAGCTAAAAAAAGAAAAGGGAACTTGAAGAACATAACTTTACTCCTCTTACTTTTTGGGGCTTACATGTATGGGTGTTTTTTTGTTACAGGTTCTGGAACAGTTTATCATTATTTTACTATGGCATTCATTGGACAAAAGTCAATCTCATACCATTTTCACATAATATTGATAGGATGGGCTACCTTTTAAATATTATTCTGTTTGTACCCATGGGATTTTTGATTCCCTCCATTTGGAAATTGAAACACCCTTTTATAACGACAATAGGCACAAGCTTTTTTACAACAGTTTTAATAGAAACCTCTCAATTATTGAATCATCGTAGTACAGATATTGATGATACCATCTTAAATGTACTAGGTGCTTTTATAGGATATCTTTCTTTTAAGTTTCTATTTCCAATATTTCCTAGAGAAAAAGTTAGAAAATATACAGGAATCCATCCTATTATTTTTATTCTCTTACTTTTTATTTCCAGATTCTTTTTCTTCCACGAGTTTGGAATGGCTAAAATCTTATATGGGTTTTGAAGTTTAAACTGGTTAAGTCATTTTATTATTGATTTAATTCTAAAATATAAAAATTGTTTAATTTTTAAAAACTAATAAGTTAATTAAACATCTTATCTATAATTTGGAAGTATAAATATAAGCCTATGAAATAATTTTTTAGATATTGAACAATTATTTTAGTAACTTTAATTATATTTACTTTTCATGAGTTTCCAATAATCTATTATAAGAATATATATATTTATATACTTATAATAGTTGAAGTTTCTTAAAAGTTTGTTATACTTAAGACACAATGTTACTTTTAAGAAAATAGGAGGTTTTTTATGAAAAAGGATAGGCGTATCTCTTTAGGTTTATCTCTTATTCCAATTTTATTTTTAATGATAACATTAATTCTTAATATTAAATTTGGAAATGAAGAGTCCATTATTCCTCTTATAGGAACTTGTATTGTAGCTGCTATTATTGCAGTGAGTAAAGGGTATACTTGGGAAGAATTAGAAGAGGGGATTATATCTTCCATAACTATAACTTTACAGTCATTTTTAATTCTTATGATTATTGGTATAATTATAGGAACTTGGATTTCAGGAGGAATTGTTCCAACGATAATTTATTATGGATTACATATTTTAAGTCCAAAATTTTTCTTAGTGGCATCAGCAGTTTTATGTAGTATTGTTTCTCTTTCCACAGGTAGTTCATGGACTACAGTAGGGACAATAGGTGTAGCTCTACTAGGTATTGGACATGGCTTAGGTGTACCAGCACATATAACAGCAGGATCTATTATTTCTGGAGCTTATTTTGGTGATAAAATGTCTCCCTTGTCTGAAACTACAAATATGGCTGCTGCAGTTACAGGTGTAGATTTATATGAGCATATTAAGCATATGTTTTTTACTACTTTTCCAGCTTTGTTGATATCTTTAGTCATCTTTTTCTTTGTAGGAAGAGGATACGGTGGTAATGCTATGGATCAAAGTCAAGTTCTTATGATAGAAGAGGTAATCAAGGAAAATTTTGTTATTACACCATGGTTATTTTTAGCACCTCTTATTGTAATCCTTTTAGTTGTAAAAAAGGTACCTGCTATTCCTGCATTAATGTGTGGTGCTTTCATGGGGTTTGTATGTTCGTACTTCATCCAAAAGGCTGATCCTATTTCTATTCTTAATTCTGCACAATATGGATTTGAAGCAGACACAGGTAACGAATTGGTTGATCAGTTACTGTCCAAGGGTGGTTTAGATGGAATGATGTACACAATTTCTCTTATAATTTTAGCTATGAGTATAGGAGGTATCCTAGAAACATCAGGGATGTTACAAACAATTGTCGACTCATTGCTAAAATTAGTTAAAGGTACAGGAAGTCTTATTGCTTCAGCTGTGGCTTCATCAATTTTAGTCAATATTGTTACTGGAGATCAATCCCTTGCTATAATCTTACCAGGAAGGATGTTTGCAAAAACTTTTGAAGAATATAATTTAAAGGCAAAAAACTTATCACGTGTATGTGAAGATGGTGGAACAGTTACTTCTCCCTTAGTTCCATGGAATGTTTGTGGGGCTTTTATGGCTTCTACTTTAGGGGTACCAACGATTATGTATCTACCATTTTGTTTCTTTAACTTAATTTCGCCATTAATTTCTATAATATGGGGATTTACAGGTATAACGATTGAAAAAATAAATAATAAGGATGAAATGAAAGGAAGAGGAAAATGAAATTTACAGAAGATATGATTCGTTCAAAGGAGTTATGGGCAGGGCTTCATGATCCTAATCGAAGGATTGAAGATGCAGATATAGTTGTTTTTGGAATCCCCTATGATGGGGCAGCTTCTTTTCGTTCAGGAGCAAAGGACGGACCAAGGGCCATTCGTGATATTACTTTTTCAATAACTCCTACTACTGAAGATTTTGAGTATTTTGGGGATCTTAAAGTGTTAGATTTAGGAGATTTTTACGGGGATAACCAAGAAGATTTATTTAAAAAAGTAGAAAAACAAGTTCAAGAATTGGTGGAGAAAAAGAAATTTTTTATGATGATAGGTGGAGACCATTCTGTTAATATTCCAATTACAAGAGGGATCGACAAAGGTATTGATGAGGATTTTGGATTAATTCATATTGATGCTCATTTTGATTTATGTCATAGTCTTGGGGGAAATACATTATCACATGGATGTCCTGCAAGAAGGGCTTCAGAATTAGAGCGCCTTGGTGGAAGTGATCATATATTTTTCCTTGGAATTCGTTCAGTGGAAGAAGATGAATTGGAGTTTATGAAAAATAATCCTGTAAATGTTATTAATGCTCGTGAACTTAGTGAGATTGGGGCAAAGGAAGCAGCAAAACGAGTGGTCAAACATTTCAAAGATAGAGGAAAAGAAAAGATCTATATTACCTTTGATATTGATGCTCTTGATCCTGGTTTTGCAGGTGGAACAGGGACTCCTCAATTTGGAGGTATTACTCCTAGGGATGCGTTAACTTTGTTAAGGGTATTTTCTAAAGAGTTAAATATTATTGGTTTTGATATTGTTGAGGTTGCTCCAAACTTAGACCCTTCCCTTACTTCTAGTTTTGCAGCAAGAAAGCTGATTACAGAAATGTGGGGCTTTTATTACCATAAGTATATGAAATAAAAAATGTTGCTATTGTAAAACCTTTCCTTTTATTTTACAATAGCAACTATTTTTGTGTAAATTCATGTACTGATATACTTTATTTATCAGTAGATACATAATAAATCTATTTATTGAATAAATACATGACGATTTTCCCCATCCCATCCTACTTCGTTACCAAAGAGTTCTGCAATGGCTCGAAGTGGTACCATGGTACGATCATTGATAAGTTTAGGTGTAACATCTAAGGAATAAATCTTAGATGTTTCCACAAGTAATTTGGTGGCCTTTGTTTCTTCCTGACTTGAAAGTTGGATACTTTTGTTTTTTGGAAAATAACGATTCATAATATTTATATTTAAGTCTAAACATTCCTTTTTTTCTACAAACATCATCAAGGCTTTTTCCGTTATTCCAAAGTAGTTTTCTTTTGATATTAAAATCATTTTTGTATCTCCATACCATTCTACTGTATACCCTAAGTTTTCAGAAATGACACGAATAGGGACAAGCGTCCGACCATCTTTTATGATTGGTGGCACATCAGAGTGTATCTTTTGCCCCTGTATAAATATGGAGATTTCTTTTTCAGGTTTCTTATGGGAAGGTTTCGCCCCTTCCACTGGCCCTGTTTTTGGTAGAGCTTTTCGATCCCAGGCCATTCCTTGGGATGCCATATCATCATCTGACATTAAAAATGGTAGTTGGGGATCATAATGGTACCATTCTCCTTGTAAAAGAACCATAGTCCATTGATGAGAAGGATACTTGCCACCTTTTGCATGAACATAATGACATGGTATATCAATAGCATCACATAATGCTTTAAAACCTCTAGCATAACCGGAGCATTGCGCTTGTCCATATACTAAGGAACCCCATGCAGTATTCGCTTTATTTTTTTTCCATGTTGGAGCATAGGTGGTATTTTCTATTAAGTACTTGGATGCAGCTTCAAAGCGTTCCATTTCGTCCATCTCCGGGGAGATAAAGGTATTGTAAAAGTTGGTAACTGCCAATGCTACTTCGTGTAATTCTTTTTGAGAGAGATTATTTCTTCCATAGACAGAGTTTTTAGATTGATAATCTCCTTTGGCCTTTACTTCTTCCACAGTAATAGCATGGGCTATATTAGGAATAAGAAATAGTAATAAAAGTGCAAAGGTATATAGTCTTTTTTTCATCATTCACCTCTTAATTCATTCACCGTTTAATTTAGTATGTAGTTAATATATCATGATATATAAGGATTCTCAAGAAATAGAATTTCTATAGATATTGGCACTGAAAGGGTATAATATATTTGTGAATATTTTATTTCTATGAAATTTATGTGTAAATCCCCAGAATCATTGATAATCCTTATACTTAGTGATAAAATATAAAATTAGTGTTTGAAGAAAGGTGGGAAAGTAATGGCAGGATTCCTCAATAAATTATTTGGGTCATATAGTGACCGTGAAATAAAGAAAATACAACCACTTGTAAATAAAGTAATGGCTATGGACGAAGAAATGGCTGCTTTAAGTGATGATGCATTAAAAGGAAAAACAGAAGAGTTTAAAACTAGATTACAAAATGGAGAATTATTAGATGATATTTTACCGGAAGCTTTTGCTGTAGTACGAGAAGCTTCTTGGCGTGTACTAGGGATGAAACATTTTGAGGTACAAATCATTGGAGGTATTATCCTTCACCAAGGACGTATTGCAGAGATGAAGACAGGGGAAGGTAAAACATTAGTTGCAACTTTGCCGGCGTATTTAAATGCTCTTGCTGGGAAAGGGGTTCATATTGTAACCGTCAATGACTATTTAGCAAGTCGTGACAAACAATGGATGGGTAAGGTTTATGAGTTTTTAGGACTAAGTGTTGGCTGTATTATCCATGATATGAGTCCTGAGGAACGAAAAGAGGCTTACAATTCAGATATTACTTATGGTACCAATAATGAATTTGGTTTTGACTATCTTCGGGACAATATGGTTATTTATAAAGAAGAAATGGTACAAAGAGATCTTTTCTATTGTATTGTTGACGAGGTGGACTCTATTTTAATTGATGAAGCACGAACTCCTCTTATTATTTCTGGTCAAGGTGATGAATCTACAGATCTCTACACAAGAGCTAAAGCTTTTGTGGATACTTTATCTTATCGTATTAAGGATCAAGATGAAGAAGTTATGGATATTTTTAACCGTGAATTCAAAGAAGAAACGGTGGATTTTGTAGTAGATGAAAAACAAAAGACAGCAACTTTATCAGATCAAGGTACAGAAAAGGCTGAAAGATATTTTAATGTAGAAAATCTTTCTGACCTAGACAATATGGAATTGGCTCATCATATTAATCAAGCGTTAAAAGCCAAAGGAACCATGAAAAGGGATATTGATTATGTTGTCCAAGATGGGGAAATCATCATTGTTGACGAATTTACCGGTCGTTTGATGTATGGTCGTAGATATTCAGACGGACTACATCAAGCGATTGAAGCGAAAGAAAATATTGAAGTACGAGCAGAAAGTAAAACTCTAGCTACAATTACTTTCCAAAATTATTTCCGAATGTATACAAAACTTTCTGGTATGACGGGGACGGCGAAGACAGAGGAAGATGAGTTTCGAGAAATCTATAATATGGACGTTATTGAAATCCCTACAAATAAACCTGTGATTCGTGATGATTTAAATGATGCGATTTATCGTGACGAGGAAAGTAAGTTTACTGCAGTTACTAAGGAAATTGCAGAACGTCATGAAAAGGGACAGCCTATTCTAGTTGGTACAATTTCCATTGAAAAATCAGAAATTCTTTCTAAGTACTTAAAAAAGGCAGGTATAAAACATCAAGTCTTAAATGCAAAAAGACATGCTCAAGAGTCTGAAATTGTTGCTCAAGCTGGACGATTTGGAGCAGTAACTATTGCTACCAATATGGCTGGTCGAGGTACAGATATTGTACTTGGTGGGAACCCAGATTTTATGGCAAAAAGAGAATTGATTAAAAAGGGTATTCCAGAAGAAGTTTTGGATCTTGTAGATTCTTTCTTTGATACAGAAGATGAAGAGGTCATTGCAGCTAGAAAAGAATATCAAAAGTATTTAGAACATTTTAAAGAAGAAACAGATAAAGAAGCTGAAGAAGTTATTAAAGCTGGTGGTCTTCATATTATAGGCACAGAACGTCATGAGTCTAGACGAATTGACAACCAGTTACGTGGTCGTTCTGGTCGTCAAGGGGACCCTGGAAGTTCTAAGTTTTATATTTCAGCAGATGATGATTTGATTCGTCTTTTTGCTGGGGATCGTTTTAAATCTGTTATGGATTCTATAGATGCTCCTGCAGATGAGCCAATTGAACATAAAATCTTAACAAGACTTATTGAAAGTGCTCAAAGAAAGGTAGAAGGGAATAACTTCTCCATTCGTAAACATGTTCTTCAGTATGATGATGTTATGAATAAACAAAGAGAAGTTATTTACGGTGAACGTCGTAAGGTATTAGAAGGACGTAATTTCAAAGAAGATATTGCCAATATGGTAAGAACTTTAATTGAAAGTACCGTTGCTTTTCATCATAAGTTAAAAGATGACGGTACCAAGTATATGGACTTTGAAGGGTTGCAACATTTTGGTAAGGAAACCTTTGGATTTGATGAAAACTTCTTAGAAGGTAAAGGGGACCTTGGAGAAGATGGACTAGTAGAATATATTAGTGATTTAGCAAAAAAACGCTATGGTGAAAAGGAAAATGAATTTGGAGAAGATAAGTTCCGTGAAGTGGAACGAGTGATTTTACTTCAAGTTGTGGACCAAAAATGGATGGATCATATTGATGCTATGGATCAATTACGTCAAGGTATTGGACTTCGTGCTGTAGGACAAACAGATCCAGTGAGAGCATACCAAAATGAAGGTTTTGATATGTTTGAAGAAATGAATGAAAGTATCCGAGAAGATACGGTAAAAATGCTTTTCCATGTAGTTAATCCTGAGCGTGTGAAAAGGGTACGTGTTGCCAAAGAAGTGGATACAGTAAATCCTGATGATGGGAAACAAAAACCTTATGTTCGTAAGAAGAAAAAGATTGGACGTAATGACCCATGTCCTTGTGGAAGTGGGAAAAAATATAAAAATTGCTGTGGCAGATAAATAAAATGTTATACAATATAAATAGAAATATCTGAAAGGATGTGAGATTTTGGAACAAAATCTATATTTAGACAAGGAGCGCTTAAATGAGGCGAAATCCTTAGTGGAAAGTCTAGGTGAATCTCTTTGACCTTGCTAGTCTAAGAGATGAGGTAAAAAAATTAAATCAAAAAACAATGGAACCTGGGTTTTGGGATGATTCGGAAGCTGCACAAAAGCTTATTAAAAAACAAAATAGTATTCAAAGTAAATTAGACACCTATAAAGATTTAATGGACGCCATTGAAGAAGGAGAAGTAATGATTGAACTTATGGAAGAAGAAGGAGATTCTTCTTTTTATGAAAGTTTAAAGACTTCGTTAAAGGATATTGAAGAAAAGGCGGCGGCATTTAAATTATCTACTTTACTAACAGGAGAATATGATGATTCTGATGCTATTGTAAGTATTCATGCAGGTGCAGGTGGAACAGAGGCTCAAGATTGGGCGGATATGTTATACCGTATGTATCGTCGTTATGGAGATCAAAAGGGATTTAAGGTGGAAACTTTAGATCTTCAAACAGAAGATGAAGCTGGAATTAAGTCTGTAACTATGAGGATGAGTGGACCCCATGCTTATGGTTACCTAAAAGCGGAAAAAGGGGTACATCGATTAGTTCGTATTTCACCTTTTGATGCTGCAAAAAAACGTCATACTTCTTTTTCCAGTGTAGATGTTTATCCAGAGTTAGATGAAGATTTAGAAGTAGAAATTAAAGATGAAGATTTAAAAGTTGACACTTACCGTTCTAGTGGTGCAGGAGGACAGCATGTTAACACTACAGATTCTGCTGTTCGTATTACCCATATACCTACGGGAATTGTAGTCCAATGTCAAAACGAACGTAGCCAAATCCAAAATCGGGAACAAGCAATGAATATGTTAAAGGCAAAGTTAATTGCATTAGCAGAAGAAGAACAAAAAGAAAAGATTGAAGATTTACAAGGGAACTATTCTCAGATTGCTTGGGGCTCCCAAATTAGATCCTATGTCTTCCAACCTTATACGATGGTAAAAGATCATAGAACCGGTGAAGAGGTGGGAGATGTTAATCGTGTGATGGATGGAGATTTAGATCCATTTATCAATGCTTATTTACAAATGAAAGCATAGTTCTTTAGATGGGAAATAAATATGACAAAACCCTCTGTTGATGCGGAGGGTTTTTCAGTAGGAGGCGTCATGGATATAATAGGTCAATTGGCTGGTGAATTTTCGATTACACCGGTAATTGTAAATAAAGTTATTACATTATTAGAGGAAGGAAATACTATTCCCTTTATTGCTAGATATCGTAAAGAAGAGACAAATTCTATGGAAGATTCTGTATTACGAGAGTTTCATAAACGATATACTACTTTAAAGAACTTAGAAGAAAAGAAGTCTGATATTTTACGAAAACTGAATGATTTAGATGTTCTTACAGAAGAACTGGAACAAGAAATCCAATTGGCCACTACGTCTACAGAATTGGATGATCTTTACCGTCCTTATCGCCCGAAAAGACGAACTCGAGGTGTAGTAGCTAGGGAAAAAGGATTTGGTCCTTTGGGAGAGCTCTATCTAAATCCTGAAGGAACAAAGGAGGATGAAGCTCAAATACTAGAGCCTTTACTAGAAGAATTTTCGGAAGAGGAAATCAAAAATGGGGCCAAGGATGTTGTAGCAGAAATTATTGGTGATGATCCAAAGGTTCGTAATATTGCGAAGAAATTTATTATGAGAACTGGAACTTTAGTTTCTGAAAAAGGAAAAGTAGAAAATTCAACCCATGCTGATTATTTCGATTATCAAGAACCTTATCGTTCCATTCCCAATCATAGGATTTTAGCTTTAAATCGAGGGGAAAAAGAAGAGGCTTTAAAAGTGAAATTAACTTTTCCTGAAGATTCTTTAAACCAACAAATCATGTATTTATATCATTCTAAAAATGACTTTGAAGTAGAAAGAAAAGAAGGAATCATAGACGGTCTAAAACGTTTAGTATATCCAGCAGTAGAACGGGAACTTCGTAATGACTTAACAGCTCGTGCTGAAAAAGAAGCCATAAAGGTCTTTGGTCTAAATCTAAAACCATTATTAATGCAACCACCTATGAAGGAAAAAAGGATTCTTGCCTTAGACCCAGGTTATCGAACAGGATGTAAAATCGCAGTTCTTGATGAATTTGGTTCCCTTTTAGATTATGGTGTTGTTTATGTAACAGGGTCTAATGCCAAAAAAGAAAATGGTAAAGAACTTATGGCAAGTATGATAAAAAAATATGATTTAAATATAGTTGCCATTGGAAACGGAACAGCTAGTAGAGAAACAGAAGGAGCCGTTGCTGAAATGATTAAGGATAATAATTTACCTGTGAGTTATGCTATAGTCAATGAAGCAGGAGCATCTATTTATAGTGCCTCTCCTTTAGGTAAAGAAGAATTCCCAGATATTGATGTTACCATTCGAGGTGCTGTTTCTATTGGTCGAAGATTACAAGATCCTTTAGCAGAACTTGTAAAGATTGAACCGAAACATATTGGTGTTGGCCAATATCAACATGATTTAAATCAAAATGAATTGGAAGAAGCCTTAGATGGAGTGGTGGAAGCTTGTGTAAACGGTGTTGGTGTTAACGTCAATACAGCTTCTAGAGCTTTACTAGAGCATGTAGCTGGAATCAATGCTTCTGTAGCAAAAAATATAATAGCTCATCGTAGTACAGAAGGTATATTTAAAAATAGAAATGATTTAAAAAAGGTAAAAGGATTAGGGCCAAAAAGTTTTGAACAAAGTGCAGGGTTTTTAAGGATTATAGATGGAGATGACCCCTTAGATAATACAGCTGTACATCCAGAAAGTTATGATATAGCAAGAAAAATCTTAGATAAAGATTTAGACACTATTAATATAGAAGAAGAAGCAAATCACTTAGATATTGGTGTGTATACATTAGAGGATATTATAAAAGAGCTTCAAAAACCAGGACGTGATCCAAGAGATGAGTTAGATCCTCCTATTTTAAAGGACGATATATTATCGATGGATGATTTAAAACCTGGGCTAGAACTTCAAGGTACTGTTCGAAATGTTGTGGACTTTGGAGCATTTGTGGATATTGGAGTAAAACAAGATGGGCTAATCCATATTTCAAAATTAGGAAAAAGAGTAAAACATCCTATGGAAGTTCTTCAAGTTGGAGATATTGTACATGTTGTAGTGTTAGAAGTAGATGAAAAAAGAAATCGTATTTCCTTAGAAAGAAAGGAGATCCTCCAATGATTGCAATACAAGGAGGAAAAATTTTTACTTGTGAAAACAATGAAGTGTTTCAAGACGGGACAATACTTATTAATGATCAAGGAAAAATAGAAGAAATTGGGTATCGTATTGACATCCCCAAAGGTACAAAAATTTATAATGCAGAAGGTGCATATATTTATCCAGGGTTTGTGGAACCTCATTCCCATATAGGTATGGTAGAAGAAGCTATTGGTTATGAAGGTGAGGACGAAAATGAAAGAAGTGGTCCTATTCAGCCAGAGCTTCGTGGAATTGATGGTTGTAATCCTATGGATCCTATGTTTCAAGATGCGTTAAAAGCAGGAGTTACTACAGTGGTAACAGGACCAGGATCTGCCAATGTGGTAGGTGGGACTTTTTTTGCCATGAAAACTTATGGGAAATGTATTGACCATATGATTATTAAAAATCCTACAGCAATGAAAATTGCTTTCGGTGAAAATCCGAAAAAAGTGTATGGTAAAAATAGGGATGCTCTTCCAATGACTCGTATGGGAATTGCTGCGTTATTACGAAAATTATTATTAGAATCTCAAGGCTATATGGAAAAGAGAAAAAGAGCTGTTGGAGGTATTGGGAAGGATTTTCGCCTTGAAGCAATGCTTCCTGTGATGAAAAAAGAAATTCCCTTAAAGGCTCATGCCCACCGTGCTGACGATATTTTTACAGCTATTCGTATTGCTAAAGAATTTGATGTGGATTTAACGCTAGACCATTGTACCGACGGCCATTTAATTATAGAAGAATTAAAAAAATACAGGATTCCTTGTATTATAGGACCTACATTTGGGGCAAAAAGTAAATTTGAATTAAAAAATAAATCTTTCCAAACAGCTGGTCTTTTAGGAAAGGCAAATATTCCCTTTGCCATTATGACTGATTGTCCTGTTATTCCTCAAGATCAACTACCTCTATGTGCAGCTTTAGCAGTCAAAGACGGATGTGATCCCTATGATGCTATTAATGCTATTACCATAAGAGGAGCAGAGTTTTCAGGAATTGAGGATCGGGTAGGTTCCTTGGCTCCAGGAAAAGACGGAGATGTGGTTATTTATCGTGGGAATTTCTTAAAAGAAATTGATGCTTATGTAGAAGCCACATTTATTGAGGGGAAAATAGTTTATCAAAAGGAACAAGAAAAAATATAAGTGGAGAAGGTCAAACTGTCCTTGTTTGACCTTCTATCATTTTGGGTAAAAATACCTTGCTTGAAAGGAGGGAAGAATGAACTTTATTCGTATATTACCTATTATTATCATTTCTGGAATTATTGGATATATTACCAATGTGATTGCTGTTAAATGTTTATTTCGACCTTTAAAACCTATGAAAATACTAGGAACTCCTTTTATATTTCAAGGACTTATTCCAAAAAGACATGGGGAAATCGCCCATAGTATTGGAGAAATGATTCATCGAGAATTGTTAAATGAAGAGGATTTAATTGCCCAAATTATTTCGGAAGAAGATGAAGAGCGGTTAAAGCATTATTTAACGAGAAGAATACAAATGGAAATTGTGGAAAAAACCTATCTACTACCTCGAACAGTTCAAGGAAAGATTCTTATTGCTGTGGAAGAAAAAATGGATAAGGAATCGGAACATTTATTTCAAGAAGTAAAAGATTTGGTAGAAGATCAAGTAAAGAACCGTGTAGATGTAGCAAATTTAGTGGAAGAAAAAATATTAGCATTGGATTTGGAACAGTTAGAATCATTGGTTCTTACCATAGCAGGAAAAGAATTAAAACATATTGAGTGGCTAGGTTTAATTATGGGACTTGGTATTGGGATTGTTCAAGGAATCCTTATAGTATATATAGGTTAAGGTGAGAGTATGAAATGGATGTTATGGAAAGATTTTACAATCGATGAGTTGTATGAAGTTTTAAAACTAAGAAGTGAAATATTTGTTGTGGAACAAGAATGTCCTTACCAAGACTTAGATGACCTAGATCAAGATGCCCTTCACTTAACATATAGAGAAAAAGGAAAACTCATTGGATATTTACGTCTTCTTTTTCCAAAAGAAAATATGATAAAAATTGGAAGAGTAGTGGTGGAAAAAGAACATCGTCATCTGGGGATTGCTACTAAATTATTGAAAGAATCCTTACAATGGATTAAGGAAAATAGAGAAGAAAAAGAAATTTTATTATCTGCACAGGTTTATGCTACTAAACTATATAGTAATCTAGGTTTTCAAAAAGAGGGAGAATCTTATTTAGAAGATGGAATCCCCCATATTGAAATGAAAAAAGACATCGTTTAAGATGTCTTTTCTTACTTTATAGCACTTTTGCCATAGCTTTTTCCATTTTTCTTATAGCCTTTTCTCCATCTTTTTCCTCAAAAATCAAAGGAGGATTAAAATATAGAACATCACCTAAAGGTCGGAGTAACAACCCTTCTTCTAAGGCATGTTTATAGATTTGATACCCTATTCGTTTTTTAGGTTCAAAACTTTCTTTTGTCTTTTTATCTTTCACCAACTCTATGGCATTGATTAAACCAATGGTACGAATTTCTCCTATATTGGGATGATTTCCAAAGGCATCCAACAAATCTTGTCGGAACTTAGGAGCAAAGGTATTTGCTTTCGTTAAAGGGTCTTCCTTTTCAAAGTAATCTAAAACTCCCCTTGCAGCAGCACAACCTAATGGATTTCCACTATAAGTATGAGAATGCATAAAGGCCTTATGTTCATGATAAGGGCTGTAAAATCCTTGATAAATTTCATTAGTAGTTATGGTGATTGCCATAGGCATATATCCACCAGTAAGCCCTTTAGAGACACACATAATATCTGGAGATACTTGGGCATGGTCCATGGCAAACATCTTACCAGTTCGTCCAAATCCTGTTGCAATTTCATCAGCAATTAAATGAACTCCATATGTATCACATAGACTACGTAAGAGTTTGATATATTTAGAAGGATATATTCGCATTCCAGCAGCTCCTTGTAATAGTGGTTCGATAATAAGGGCAGAAGTTTCCTTTCCATATTTTTCAAAATACTCTTCTGCTTTTTCTCCACATGGAATCTTACAAGTATCTCTATTTTCCCCATAAGGGCAGCGATAACAATCAGGAGCAGGAATTCGTAATGTGTCTAATAAAATAGGTTGATAGATTTTTGCATATAAATCTAAGGCTCCCACAGATAAGGCTCCAATGGTTTCACCATGGTAGCCGTCAGATAAACACATAAATGTTGTTCTCTTGGTATCTCCTGTTTGATAATGATATTGAAAACTCATTTTCAAAGCACATTCCACAGCAGCAGAACCATTATCAGAAAAATTAAATTTATCCAATCCTTTTGGAATGATTTTATGTAAGCGATCAGCTAAATCAATAACTCCTTTATGTGAAAAATTAGCAAAAATAACATGCTCTAGACGATCCAATTGTTCCTTAATTTTTTCATTAATGACAGGATTACAATGTCCTAGTAAATTACACCACCAAGAACTAACAATATCCATATACTCTTTACCTTCTATATCGTAAAGATAGATTCCCTTTCCATGGTCAATGATAATAGGAGGTAATTCTTCATAATCCTTCATTTGGGAACAAGGATGCCATATATATTTTAAGTCTTTTTCCTGATATTCCTTTACCTTTATTTCCATAATTCTAAAATATCCCACCAATTCTTTCCTTTTCGCAATGTGAGCTCTCCATTCTCCTTTGCAAAACCAATAACAGAAATTCCTGTTAGACCCTCTATGGATTCTAAGTTATCACGATGTATTTCTAAATTTTCGTTGTAATGATTGAATATAATTCCTTTTATGGGAATTTTTTTATCTTTTAAATAGGAAATGGTAAGAATCGTATGATTAATAGTACCAAGATCAGAACTAGCCACTACTAAAACGGATAGATTTAATTTTTTTATAAGATCCTCTAATAAAATTACTTCCTCTTCTAGCCAAAGAGGACATAAAATTCCACCACTTCCTTCAACTACCAAACCTTCATATTTCTGAATTAGATTTGCAAAATCATCATATATCTTCTCTAAGTCTGGTTTTTCTTTTAACCCTCTTGCTGCTAAGTGGGGAGAAATGGCCTCTTCATAAATATAAGAAACAAGATCTTTAGGGTCATCTTCTAAACCTGCCCTTTCAATGACTTCTAAAGCATCTCCTGGGAGTAAGTCATCTTTTGTTTTTAATGCTCCTGACAAAATACCTTTATAATAAGATACATTTCGACCTTCTTTTCTTAATAATCGTACCAGTTCTCCAGCTATATATGTTTTACCAATGTCTGTATCTGTTCCTGTTATAAAGATACTTTTTTTCATTGATATTCTCCTAATCCTATATGTACTCTTTTAGCAATTATTGCGGCAATATAGGTAAGTAATAAATCGCCTGGTATAGGTAAAAGTAAACACCAATAAAGGACAACTTTAAAACTCATTGCATTATGAGTAATATAATTAACAATCATATAATAATAAATTACACCAAACAAATAAACGAAAAATAAATTAAGGAGACCTGCAAAGACATAGGTTTTAATTCCTGGCTTAGAAGATTTTTGAATAATCATTCCCCCTGCAAATGCTCCTACAATAAATCCTATTAAATATCCAAAGGTTGGATAAAAAATATAGGATGGGCCAGCTGGTGCTGTAAAAATAGGGACACCTAACAGTCCAAGTAGTACATAAAGTCCCACTGCTAAAGCTCCATAATAAGGCCCTAGTAATAAACCTGCTAAGTTGGTAAATAAGAATTGTAAAGTAAAAACCATATTTGGGATTGGCACTTTTATAAAAGCTCCAATGGCAATAAGTGCTACAAATAAAGATATCTTTACAATCATAGCTGTTGAAATTCTTCTTGTTCCTTCCATAACAAACCCCTTTCTATATAAGAGAAGTATAGCGAATCAAAAAGACAATGTCAACTATATATAAAAACAAGTTAACAATAAGGGGAAATATAAAAAAATATTATTTTTTCCTGTGAAAGACTTGACAGAATTAGGGTAAGGGTCTAAAATTAGACGAAATACCTATTTAAAGTATTAAAACAAGAAAGGACTGAAAAAATATGAAATTGTTCATACCGGGACCGACCAATGTAAGACAAGAAGTTTTACAAGCAATGACGAAGTCATTAATCGGTCATAGGACGAAAAGTGCAAGTGAATTACAAAAGAACATCTCTATGAATATGCAAGATGTTTTTGGATCGAAAGAAATGGTACTTTGTTCCACTTCGTCGGGAACAGGACTAATGGAAGGTAGTATTCGATCTTGCACCTCGTCGAAGGCGGCGGTTTTTTCGATGGGTTCCTTTGGGAATAAATGGCATAAAATAGGTATTTCGAATGGTTTACATGTCGATTTATACAAAGTGAAAGAAGGAAAACACATTGACGCCAATTTTGTAGAAGATGCATTGAAAAAAGATCACTATGATTTTGTAGCTATCACTCATAATGAAACATCCACCGGAGTATGTAATGATCTTACTGAAATCAGTGAGTTATTACGTGGTAAGGATATTGTGTGGGCTGTAGACGGAGTAAGCTCTGTTGGCGGTGTGAAAATAGATACCGATGAATTAGGTATTGATATTTTACTAACATCTACACAAAAATGCCTAGGCCTTCCTCCGGGAATGGCCTTTTGTACTTTTTCAGAGAAAGCAATAGAAAAGGCGAAGAATGTTAAACTTCGAGGAATGTACTTTGATCTTTTAAGTCTTTATAAAAAGATTTTAGAAAAAGATTATCAATATCCCAATACCCCAAATATATCTTTAATGTACGCAGCAGAAGTACAAACAAATTATATGGTTCATGAAGAGGGTTTAGCGACTCGTTATCAAAGACATAAAGATTTGGCAAATATTGTAAGAAATTGGGCCAAGGAAAATTTTGCATTATTTGTAGAAGAGGAAGCTTTTGCTTCTGATACTGTTACATGTGTAAAAAACACAAGAAATATTGATATAGGGGCTTTAAATAAGTTCTTGGGGAAGAAAGATATGATGATTTCCAACGGTTATGGAGATTTAAAGAATGAAACATTTCGTATTGCCCATATGGCAGATATGACAAAAGAAGATATTGAAGAATTATTGTATGAAATCGACCAATTTATAAAATAAATAAGGAGAATGTAAACCATGAAAATTTTAGCAAATGATGGTATGGATAAAAATGCAGTAGCATATTTTGAAAAACAAGGCATACCTGTAAATTTAGAACATTATGATAAAGAAACTCTTAAAATAGAAGGACCGAAATACGATATTATTATTGTTCGGTCTAAAACAAAAGTGACAAAAGATGTTATAGATGCGTTAAAACAAGGAAGGACGAAGTTAATCATTCGTGCAGGAGTTGGATTGGATAATATTGATTTACCTTACTGTGCAGAATGTGGTATTTCTGTTCGAAACACCCCAAATTCCAGTAAACATTCTGTTGCTGAGTTGGTATTAGGGCAAATGTTAAATATGGCTAGGTATATTAATCGTGCGGATTATTCCATGAAAGAAGGACAATGGAAGAAAAAGGAATTAAAGGGGTTTGAGATTCGAAATAAAACCTTAGGGATTATTGGCTATGGAAGAATTGGAAAATGCTTAGCAGAAAAAGCAAAAGCATTAGGAATGGAAGTACTATGCTATGATCCTTTTTGTCACCAAGATGCTAATGCAAAGAAAATAGAGTTGGAAGATTTATTTCGAAGGTCAGATTTTGTAAGTGTTCATACACCTTCTTTGTCTACTCCAATTATAACAGAAGAAACCTTAAAACTAATGGAAGGTGGTTATTTAATCAATTATTCCAGAGGAAATGCTGTAGATGAAGAAGCATTGATTCAAGCCTTAAGAGATGGGGTAATTGCAGGAGCAGCTTTAGATGTTTTTAGGAACGAACCAAATGTAAATCAAGAATTTTTCACAATGGATAATGTAACCTTAACTCCCCATATTGGTGCGGCAACAGAAGAAGCGCAACAAAATATTGGGCAGGAAATTATAGAAGTGATAGAAGATTACACAAGAACATTACAGGAGGTGGCAGGTTGATTACTATACGACCCTTTGCTGCTATCCGACCAAAAAATGAACTGGCAAAAGAGGTAAGTATCCCTCCTTATGATGTTTTAAGTGACGAAGCTTCCAGAAAATTAGGAGAAAATCCTAAATCTTTGATTCACATTACAAGATCAGAAGTTTATTTTCCAGCTGGGGAAGATCCTTATACGGGAAAAGTATACGAAAAGGCAAAAACAGTATTGGAAGAATTTTTAGCAGAAGGTATTCTCTTTCAAGACGAAGAAGCTCTTTATATTTATACAGAAGTTTACCATAATATGTCCCAAAGGGGAATTGTAGGTATTATAGATACAGTAGATTCGAAAGAAGGAAGAATTAAAATTCATGAGCTAACCTTAAAGGAAAAGCAAAAAGATCGTACGAATCACTTTTATCACTTACGTTGTCAAGATGAGCCAGTTCTTTTATTCCATAAAAAAGAGGAAGAACTAGAAAATTGGATGAAAGAGTATGTACAAGAAAAGGACCCTGAGTTTGATTTTACCGATGAGGCAGGGGTACGTCATATTTTGCATAAAATAAATGGCAAAGAAGATATAGAAAAAGTTCAAAATTATTATAAAGAATTTGATGCAGTCTATATTGGAGATGGTCATCATCGAACCGCATCTTCCTTAGATGTATGTGAAAGATTACAAGTAGAAGAAGGAATAGACCCTGGATTATTAGCAGTAATTTTCCCTGAAGAAGAATTAAATATTTTAGGATATCATCGTGTCATTAAAGATCTTAATAACTTAACAAGAGAAGAATTTTTAGAAGCTTTGAAGGAATCCTTTCTTATTGAAAAAATAGATAAAGCTTATGAACCTAAGGAAAAGGGAGTATTTGTACTTCTCTTTAAAGATGAAGTGTATAAGATGACTTTGAAGGAAGAACCACAAGGAGAAAAGGTTGCAGATCTTTTAGATGCAAGTATTTTACAAGAAAAAGTATTGGCACCGATTCTTGACATTATCGATATTCGTACTGATCAGCGTATTGAATTTTATGGTGGATATAATGCTATAGATGAGATAGAAGAAAAGATAGACCAAGGATTTACACTAGGTATCTTACTACATCCTGTAACTCCTAAGGATATTATTGCCGTGGCTGATAGAAAAGAAGTTATGCCACCAAAATCAACATGGTTTGAACCAAAATTAAGAAGTGGATTATTTTTATATCCCTATGATATTTAAGAGGGCAGCGAAAGCTGCTCTTTCTTCATGAATCTTTTCTATGTTATAATAGCATGGACAAGACAATGATGTAAGTAGGAGGGGAAATATGACAAGAAATCGAAGAATCGTCTTTTTACTTGCCATTTTATTAATCATTCCTTTTCCAATTTTTGGGGAAGATTTACAGCAAGGGGCTATATGTAATCCTTGGGCAAGAGAAGAACTTACAGATGGGGATAAGATGGGGATTTATCCTATAGACTATCTTATAACAAATATGGATTTCACGCTTCCCATTCAAGAAAAAGAAATAAATGATATATATGAGAGAACACTTAAAAAACTAAAAGAATTAGATTTAGAAAGAACCAGTCCTAATGTATATCATTTTAAAAAAGGAACTCGTGGAGAGATCTTAGACTCGTTATATACTTTATATTGTGATTTTTATAATGATGGGAAGAATACAAAAGATCCTGTAGCCTTTTTTCAAGAAAAGAATATATTAAAGGGAAATGGTTCGTCTCTTAATCTAGAAGGAATTTGCTCTAGGGAAGAAGCGATAGCCCTTTATGTAAGAACTTTAAAAGCTCTTTACCATGATTTAGGCTGTAGCGCAAAGGGATTTTTTTGGTCCATTGAACATAATGGTAACATTGTATATTTACTTGGCTCTATTCATGTGGGAAAACACAAGATGTATCCTATTCGAAAAGAAGTAATGGATGCTTTTCATCATTCAACTCATGTTTACTTTGAAATAGATTCAAATGAACAAGAAGAATTAGAATATATGAAAAAACAAATGATTTATACAGATGGAAGAACCTTGAAAGATGATTTAGGGGAAAAAGACTATAATACGTTTCGAGAAATTATGACAGTACATGGTATTCCTGAATCTATCTATCAATACTATCGACCATGGGCGGCTTACTCCTTGATTTCTAGTAACCCTCAAAATATCTCCTTACAAAGTTACTTAGGAGTAGAAACCTACTTTACCCAAAAAGCTAAACTTCATAAGAAAAAAATAGGTCAGCTAGAATCTATTAAAAGCCAAACTGATGTACTTTATAATTTTGATTCAGAAAACTATCTTTTTATGATAAAAAATCTTTTACAAGAAATTAATCAACATGGGTATCGTACTTTGGACGATCAAATGAACAGTTTACAAGATGTTTGGATTGAAGGAGATGTGAGAACATTAAATCAATATTTAAAAGCTGAAGAAAAATCAGGACCACATAAATCATTTAACGAAACCCTACTTGGTAACAGAGATATCCATATGGCAAATGAAATTGAAAAACTTTTGAAAAGTAAAGAAAAACATAGATCCTTTGTAATTATAGGTGCTGCACATCTTACACCGAAAAATTCTGTATTAGGAATGTTAAAACAAAAGGGATATACGATAAAGGCATATCAATAAAGGCGGTGTTTAACACTGCCTTATTTTATTTTGGGAGAAATACTGTAAAGGTAGCTCCCTTTCCTTTATTATTTTTAGCTGCTACCCAACCATTATGGATTTCAACAACTTTTTTTACTAAAGGTAGTCCTAAACCAGCACCTTCATATTCAACCTTTGGTAAATGTTCTTTTCCACGATAAAAACGATTCCAAATTAAACCTATTTCTTTTTTAGAAATACCAGGGCCATCGTCTTTTATGGTAAGAAGGATTCCGTCATTTCTGCCTTTTAAAGTAATGAAAATTTCTTTCTTTGAAAAATGAATGGCATTGGATAATAGGTTTTCAAAAAGAAGATAGACCATCCTTTGATTTCCTATAATTTCCAACTCTGGTTCAAGGTCACAATTAATAATGATAGAACTTTCAACAGCATCAAATCTAGCTTTGTCTAAAAATTCACTAAGAAGATTTGAAATATTTAGTTTTTGTAAAGAGCCAGTTGTTTTTTCAATCTCTGAAATTTCTAAAAGCTCTTCAATCATCTTTGATATTCTTTTATTTTCATGTAACATAATGCTCTCTCCTCTAAGTAACTTCTTCTTAAGAAGTTCTTGGAACCTTTCTAAACATACTTTAAGGTATGTTTTTTAAATGTAATCTATGTAAAGAAATATACTTATACATTAACTTCAAATATGAGAAAGAGATATAGTACTTATCAAGGTATCTATAGAGTAAATATCGTAAATATAACTTATGGAATTATTACCACATTTTTCCAATTTTAAAACTCAATTTTAAAAGATTTGAAATCAATAGCAAGCTCCTATATAATAATTATAATATAGGAAAATAGTAATTGATATAGGAAACTTCTTATTTTGTATACGTATTCCTATAAAAATGAAGGGAGGCGTATATGTTCGTACAGCCATATGTTATTTTAAGACTGGTTTTTGCAGCCTTTCTTGGTGGTTTGATAGGCTTGGAACGAGAATCTAATAATCAAGCAGCAGGCCTTCGTACTCATATCTTGGTTTCCACTGGTTCTGCCTTAATTATGTTAACAAGTATCTTTTTAGCAGAACAGTATAATAATCATGACCATGCTAGAATCGCAGCTCAAGTTGTTAGTGGGATTGGTTTTTTAGGTGCTGGGACTATTATGATTAGAGGCTTCGACATAAAAGGTCTTACAACTGCTGCTAGTCTTTGGGTAGATGCAGGAATAGGACTTGCTGTTGGGGCAGGATTTTATTTGCCGGCGATTACTACTGTAATCATTGTAATTCTTGCATTATTCTTATTACAAAAGGTTGAGTTTAAGATTATTGAAAAAGTAAATCGAGAATTAATCGTATATACTTACAATGAGAAAAAAACCTTTGAAAATTTAGGACAGCTTTTGGCTCATTATGGAGCCAAGGTTCATGAGATTCATATTGAATCTGAAGAAAGAGATGATAGACAAATTAGAGTGTTAAAATATGAAATATTCTTTCCCATAGGATTCCATCCAGCCCAATTTTTAACAGATTTAGAAAAAACAGAAGCCTTAGAAAAAGTAAAGTACGATGGGCGAATAGTGATAAATCGAGAAATAGAATACAAATAGACGTCTATTGTATTCTATTTTTTATTGGAATTTTCCATTTGGAAAAAAGTATTTATCTTTTGATAATAGAGAATGATTTTTTCAGGTGAATCATTCATTTCTCTTTGTAACCACCACTTTATCAATTCAATAAAAGATCCTGTGATTTGTTGTTGTATAAAATCTAGGGGAAGATCTTTTATTTCAGAGGATAGATTCGTTAACAAGTAGTCTTGGATAAATTCCTGAAAATAAATAGAGAAATAATCCCAAAATAGATTTGCTCCTTCCCCTTTTAAAATACCTGGGAGGAGTTTTTTATTGTCCTTTAAATGATAGAGAATATGAGTCATCATGGGAATAGGCTCTCCTTCTAAAAGAGAGAAATCATGGGTTTCCTCTTCTTCTAAATCCCTGGAAAAAATATGTTGAAACATATCGGTACATAGGGCATAAAGTAGAGCATCTTTAGTTTCAAAATGGGCATAGAAAGTACTTCTTCCAATATTTGCATCATCAATAATATCTTGAACTGTTATTTTAGGATAAGATTTTTTCATTAATAAATTTTGAAAAGCATTAAAAATAGCAACTCTTGTTTTTTCAACACGACGATCCATAAAACCTCCTGAACAATTTTATAAAAATGTACAATAATGAACAGTAACACAGGAATGATTATTGTATTAAAACACAAATCTATATACAATATAATCGAACAAAGTGTTTGATAATTTATATAATGTACGAAAAAATCATATTTGTCAATAGAGGGGAAGTATATGAAAAAAATAATGGATTTTTTATTTGGAATTCCTATGACTGTACTATCTGGAGGATTTTTACTATGGTCACTATTTCTACTTTTGACCCATAGAACCTTAGGGATAGACCCTGCATGGGGAGCAATTATTATATCAGGTATACCTATGTTGTATTTAGCCCTTTCACGGTTATTCTTTGAAAAATGGATTTCTTCTGCCCTATTAATTTCGATGGCAATGTTGGCTTCTATCGCCATTGGAGAAGTATTTGCAGCAGGTGAAGTAGCTTTTATTATGGCATTAGGAGCAATTCTTGAGGATATGACAGTTGCAAAGGCAAAAAAGGGACTAACTCATTTAATAGCTTTGGCTCCAGAAGAGGGACGACTCATCGATTGTGGAAAAGAAAAAATGATTCCTGTAAAAGAAATTAAAGCAGGGGATGTATTACGAGTTCTTCCTGGCGAAAAAATACCAGTAGACGGTATTGTTATTTCAGGAAATACATCTGTGGATCAATCTATTATGACAGGGGAGTCACTTCCTGTCGATAAATCTCAAGGAGATGAGGTATTTTGTGGTACGATAAATCGTTTTGGCACCATGGATTTTAAAGCTACCAATGTAGGGGAAGACTCATCTCTTCAAAAAATGATTCGATTAGTACAAGATGCAGAAGACAAGAAGGCTCCTATGGAGAGAATTGCAGATAAATGGGCAGTATGGCTTGTTCCAATTGCTTTATTTATTGCCATTGGTGGATTTTTTATGACCAAAGCTATGGGTTATGAAACGAGAGAAGCATTAACAAGAGGGGTAACAGTCTTAGTTGTTTTTTGTCCATGTGCTTTAGCATTAGCCACTCCAACATCTGTTATGGCAGCCATTGGACAAGGGACAAAAAAGGGAGTGATTATAAAATCTGGAGAAGCTTTGGAAACTATGGGAAAAGTAGATACTATAACCTTTGATAAAACAGGAACACTTACCTTTGGAGAGCCTCAAATTAGTAATCTTTTACCTGTTCCTGGAATTGATGAAAATAAACTTTTAGAAGTAACAATGAATGTAGAAAGTAAAAGTGAACATCCTTTAGCAAAAGCGATTTTAAAAGAAGGAGAAAAACGAAAACTCCTCCGTGAAGAACCTTCAGATTTTGAAATGATACCTGGAAAAGGGATTCAAGGTCGATTAAGAGGAAATGTTATTTCTTGTGGAAGTAAAAGATTTTTAGAAGAACTTGGAGTTTCCATTCCTATGGAAAAAGAGATTCAAAAAATTATAGAGGAAGGAAAGGCCATTATTTATGTGGCAGAAAATCAAAATTACCTAGGTGCCATTGGACTTTCTGATACCTTACGACCAGAAGCAAAACAAATGATACAAGACTTAAAAGATATGGATACTCGAACAGTATTATTAACAGGGGATCATCAAAATACAGCTAATCATCTTGGAAAGCTAATAGGCTTAACAGAAGTATTTGGAGATCTTTTACCTGAAGAAAAAGTAACAAAAATAAAAGAATTAGAAGATTCTCAAAGAATTATTTGTATGATTGGAGATGGAGTAAATGATGCGCCTGCTTTAAAAACTGCTAATGTTGGAGTAGCCATGGGAAGTATGGGAAGTGATATTGCTGTGGAAGCTGCAGATATTGCTCTGATGAGTGATGATTTATCTAATGTATCCTATTTAAAACGACTTTCCCAATCTACAGTGAAAACAATAAAGGGGAATATTATTTTGTCTATGGCCATTAATGCCATTGCCATTGCACTTTCTGTTATGGGAGTTCTAACTCCTGTTACTGGGGCATTGGTTCATAATGGAGGATCCGTATTAGTAGTATTAAATGCAGCAATGCTCTATGATAGAAAATTTGATTGATATGATGCTGGAGTTTCTTTTACATAAAGAATTCCATAGAAAAAAAGCACGCTTGCCCGTGCTTTTTTTCGGATACAATGATTCCTAAGAATTAAAAATATAAATGAAAAGATATCTTATTTCTCGTAAAAAGCCAAACATCTGTGAAATTTGCTCCTTTCCCCTTTATATACTACACTATGTATAGGATCTATTTTAAGGAGGAAGATAATTGGCGAAAACCGATGAAATGATTTATGGAGATTTAAAAAGAATCTTCTTTCACTACCTTATTCCAAGTATTGGTGGAATGCTGGGAACATCTTTATATGTTTTAGGAGATACTATGATTGTGGGCAGAGGTTTAGGAGCAGAGGGACTTGCTGCTTTAAACATATCTATTCCCTTGATCAATGTCTTTAATGGCTTTGGACTATTATTTGGAATTGGAGGTTCTACAGCATTATCTGTAGATAGAGGTAAGGGGGAAACCCATGGAATAAATCGTATTTTTACAAAGTCTATGTTACTATCAGCAATGACGGGAATTATTTTAACCTTACTAAGAATTTTCTTTTTAGATGATCTAGTTCGTATCCTTGGTGGAGAAGGACAAACTTTTTATATGAGTCGGGATTATTTAGGGATACTACTGTCTTTTAGTATATTTTTTCTTTGTAACACCACATTAATGATCTTTGTAAGAAATGACGGCTCACCTAACATTGCTATGGCATCTATGCTCATAGGATCTGTGGTGAATGTTATTTTAGACTATGTCTTTATAATAAAATTGAACTGGGGTATGTGGGGAGGAGCCTTGGCAACTGGATTTTCTCCTGTTATTGGTCTTATCATACTAAGTGTTCATTTTATAAAAAAGAAAAATTCCATAAAATTGGAACCATTAAAAGGCTCCTTTGGGAAAGTAAAAAGATTAATTAAAAATGGGGTCCCTAGTTGGATTGTAGAATGTTCTGCTGGTCTCGTTATTTTTTCCTTTAATCAAGTATTACTTGGGATATCTGGGGAAAAAGGGGTAGCAGCCTATAGTATTATTGCAAACTTATCTTTAATTGCCACTGCAATCTTTACAGGAGTAGGACAGGGTATTCAGCCCATTATATCTGTAAATTATGGTGCAGAAAACCCAAAGAGATTTTTAAAAACAGTGGAAATGGGGATCTTTACATCCTTACTATTAGGGATACTGTTTTATCTCATTGGATTTCTTTTTCCTGAACAGCTTATTGGAATCTTTATTCGAAATAATCCTGATATTATCCCTATTACGACAACGGGAATCCGTATTTACTTTTTATCCTTCCTTTGTATGGGAGTAAATATTGTTTTGACATCTTATATCCAATCAAAAGAAGAGGCAAAGGCATCTCTTATTATCTCTTTACTACGAGGACTTATCCTTGTACTCTTATTGGTAAACCTCTTACCTAAATGGATAGGGATCAAAGGAGTTTGGTGGACCCTTCCTTTAACAGAATTTTTGACATTATTCATATCATTTTTCTTATTCTCAAAAATACGACGAGTTTGGGATTTTATGAGAATATAAAAAAAGGCGTTTGCAAAAATATATTGCAAGCGTCTTTTCATTATAAGAACCCTACATTGATATTTTAGTTTTCTAAGGAAGGATCCACCTCAATCATTACCTTTATTTGGGAAGGGTCATTTTTTAAAGCTAAAAAACCCTCTAAAGTATGATCTAAATCTACATACTTGGTAATCAAAGTTTGTGGTGTCATCTTACGATGATAAGCCAATTCTATCATATAATCATATCTTCCTACAAAAGGAGAAATAGTAGTTTTAATAGTTGCTGAACTTAATAAAAATGGTATTCCTGGTAAAGGGACATGATTATAAAAGGCACTTGTTATCATAATAGTTCCTTGTTTTCGTACACATTTTAAGGCAGTGGCAACAGTCTCTTCCACTCCAGCACATTCAAAAACAAAATCAACACCTTTTCCCTTGGTAAGATCCATCACTACAGTATAAAGGTCTTCTTTTTTCACATTTATAATATCCGTTGCTCCTAAAGTTTTCGCTAATATTAATTTTGGTTCAAAAAGATCAGCAACAAGAATCCTACGAGCTCCAGCAACCTCTAATCCTTGAGCAGTCATAAGACCAATGGTTCCTGCTCCAATCACAAGAGCAGTATCTCCCATTTTTATACCACTATCCATAACAGCTCCAAAAGAGACAGCACCACATTGTACAAGGGAAGCATTTTCTAAGGTCATATCCTCTGGAATAGAATAGACATTTTCTTCAGGTAATGAAATATATTCACTCATACCACCATCAGTAGCAGAACCAAGTAAAGCATAACCTTCTTCACAGAGATTTCCCAGTCCCTTCCGACAAAAATCACAAGTACCACAAGAAATAATCGGCTGTATGGCAACCTTATCACCTACACTGACCCTATCCACATCTTTTCCAATTTCAGTTACAATGCCAGAGCACTCGTGACCTAAAGAAAAAGGTCCTTTTTTTCCGATAAGAGGATGGGGAAGGTGATTAGTAAACAAGGGTTTTGAAAATAAATTTCCTTCACTTCCACAAATCGCACAATATGCAATTTTTACTTTTACATCCCTTGCCTTAACAATTGGTTCAGGACTTTCTTCGATTTCAATGACTTCATTACCATAAAAAACCGCTCTTTTCAAGAAAACACCTCCTTCAAAAATGAGTTTTTAAAAAGTAGAAACTCGAGTTTTATTTAAGAAATTCAAAAAAGATTAGTTATATTCCCTTGGAGAGCCTAATCCCATCATCGTTCTAGCTTCTTTTGGAGATGCAATAGGACGTCCTAAATCATGAGCAATCCTTACAATCCTTTCTACCAATTGGGCGTTACTTTTAGCAAGCTCACCACGATGATAGTAAACATTATCTTCTAGTCCTACACGAACATGATGACCCATTAAAAGAGATAATGCACAAATAGGAGTTTGGGCAGGTCCTACACCTAGTACACTAAGTAAAGAATCTTCAGGTATTATTTTTTCGTAAATTCCTAAATATTCCAATAAAGAATAAGCTCCTAAGTCGTTAAAAACACATTGAATCCAATAGGGGGCTTGTACTAGATGATGATCCACTAATTGATGTAAGATTTTAAAATCTCCTGGGTCAAAAATACCTAATTCAGGTTTACATCCATATTTTTCAAGAATTTTTAAATTTTCAGTAGCATCAGAAAAAGTTTGAGCAAAAACTCTTTCTCCAAAAAGACCTTTAATAAGATCGAGACTGGCAAGCTCCGGTCTTGCTTCTGCGGAAATACGCATAGGAGGTTCTGTTGCCTTGTTTGGCCAATAAGATCGAGCACCTACAAAAGTATTATTAATAATAATCTCTGGACATTTTTCTCGAATCCGTCGATTAATTTCTTTATACGTTTCTACATCATCACTCATTTGAGATAGATTTTTAGGATTTCGAGTATGAATATGAACAATAGAAGCTCCTGCATTATATGCATCATAGGTAGCTTTTACTTGTTCTTCCATAGATAAAGGTAAATTTGGATTTTTTTCCTTTCCATGTAGCCCACCGGTAATGGCACAAGTAATAATTACTGGTGGAAACTCGGAAAGACCAGTGAGGCCAATTTTTTTAGCTCTTTTAAAAACTTGTCTTATTTCACCTGCATACCACTCTTTTTTCATAGATTCCTCCTATCGTGTACCAAGTTTGAATTAAAATTAAAGTTATTTTAAAGAATGAGAGTAAATTTATTTTCATGGGGTTTTTATTTTCTTTACGAACTAAAATCAGATACTAAAATTTAGAAATAAAACATACCATTTTATCAATAAAGAATTAAAAAGGATGGAGTACTTTTCGAAAAAAATTAAGAAATCCAATGGTAAAGTATTATAAATGGAGTTTAAGTAATGTATTGATAAAAAGATTTTGTAATTATAAATTTTATCCTTAAAAGACTTATACTAATCATGGTGTTTTATATTATGATAAGATTATTACGAAGTTGATGATATAAGATAACAGGTAGAAGCCATCTTATAGTAGACAAGAAATTTAAAAATATAAGTATACTGACGGTTTTCATTTTATTATAATTATATTTTACCATAAAAAAAAGTACCAAAGCCAGTTTTTTATATTGGATTTAGTACTTTTTTAAATTTTTAACAGGATTTTATGTTAATTCTACAAAAATTGAAATGTAAAAATTTTATTCTTTTCTCCGAGAGATGATATATTCATTCAGTCTAAGAAATCCTGTCTCCCTATACCAAAAACCATAGAGATAAACATTACGACTAACATGATATAAGAATAAAAGACATAAGGCATTACATCAATTGCACTTAAGGGAGCAGCTGAATCAGCTGCAAAACCTAAAGTATAAATCATGGCTGGAGTCCAAGGTAAACAATAGACCAAAGTATTTGATGTAGCATCCATTAAATTAGCTGTTCTATAGGGACTTATACCATGTTTTTCGGATAGTGGTTTAGCAAAAGAAGCTCCAACTGTAAGTATAGCAGGTGCATTTAGTCCCATTAAGGCGGATAGAATAATTACCATTAAAGTAATAGTTAATTCGGCAGAAAATGGTGTTTTGGCAACTTTTCCTAATGCTTCTAACAATTTAATATCTCCTTCTCCTTGCCGCATAATAGAAATAGATCCAAAAAGAAGTAAAGCGAGGATACAAACCTGTAACATAGAACTTATTCCTGAATATAAAACTCCATCAACAACTCTGTCCAAACCTTCTCCATGAATTGATATAATTCCTGGTACTTCAGGATTGGCAACATCAATTTGTATAAAATCAAAAAGATGAAAAAATAGTCCTGTAATTATACTAAGTACAGTTCCTATTGTAGTTCCTATAATGATATCGCCTGTTTTTATTGCGACGTAAATAGTAATTGCAACAGGAATAAACATAAATAAAGTATTGGGATTGTAACTAAATTCCTTATTTATACTTTCAACAGTTTCTCCTTTGAAAATACCAAATAAAATGATGGCTAAAATAACTCCTGCCGAAGCTGTTAAAGCATACTTTAAGCGGGAACGTACGACACCTGGGACATCAACACCTTGAGAAGTTGCTGAACAAATAGTTGTATCTGACACAGGTGCTAGATTATCGCCAAAAGCAGCTCCCGATATAATTACACCGGCAAGTAGTCCTGGATGAACTCCAAGAGATACTCCTGCAGGATAAAGAACGCCCATACCAGCAGCTATAGTACCAAAGCCCGTACCTGAAGCTGTGGCAAAAACGGCTGAAGCAATAAAAGTAATGATTGTAAAAAAGGTTCCACTAACTCCAAAGCTAGAAGCAAGTCCTGCAACCCCATTGGCAAGGCCGGATTCCCTTAAAACTCTTGAAAACACACCTGCAAATATCCAGCATACTACTGGTATAATAGCTTCTCGACTAGCCATACCTGAAATAATCGCATTTGCATAAGCTTCTTTATCCTTTGCTAAGAAAAATGTTAATAGCAAAGCGGAAAAAGCAGGAACCCATAATGCTCCATCAGAAATGGAACCATAGAAAAAAGTAAATGTAATGATGAGAATTAGAAAGATTAAAAATGGAGTAAAAGAAACCCATTCTCCTCCATAAAATTCTAACTTATTATTGTTATTCATAATATCCTCCTTATATAATGTATTTAGGTTGTTAAAGGTAACCTATAAACCTTTATCGA
>JAUNVD010000078.1 GCA_030537855.1 Tissierellia bacterium
AGGGTATAGGCAACATAACGAACCGGTAACATGGTACGGTCGTTTTGGATAAAGGCTTTTACATCCATGTAAACCGTCGTCTTCTTTCCATTCGCAATGACATTGTAATAATCTTTTCCAATCATAAATACACTGAAGTCTTTCATGCCATTTACTGTATTTTCATTTTGTTTTTTGCCGGTGACTTCAACTTCAACTTTAACATGGTTCTTATGATTACTTGGGTCCGTTGCGATAACAACAAGGGTATCCTTAGCTGAAACTTTTTCTTTTAACGCTACATCAAAACTACCTCGATAATCGGCTTGTCCTTGTCCAATGCCCTTTCCATTCTTTTCAATGTCGATATACCATCTTGACTGGGTCGTTCCGGTTACATTTTGATCGCCACTTTTTACTTCATTGACCGTTAATTTCGACTTATTATATTTTTGATCTTTCTCTTTTTGCAAAGCATCTTCCAAGTCTTTAATGGCATACTCATAATCTCGTTTTTTGGAATAAGGGTCGAATAAAGTATCTAATCCATTGGTAATTGCCTGTTCCAAATCTTTACTAGGATTTCTTTTGTGTTTGGCTTCCTCAATCAGTTTTTCCAACTTTTCTTTCAATGCTTCAATCTTGTCTTTCTCCGGCTGATTCCCCGGCTTATTATCATCTTTTTCTTTGTTGTCCTTATCGGTTTTTTCTTTTTGTTCTTCTAGAGCTTTCTTTAATTCTTCGATTTCATTATTTTGCTCTGTAATCTCTTTTTCTAGATTTGCTATGCGATCTTCCAATTCTTCCTTTAACTTAGAAGAAGATTCTTTCAATTCCTTTAACATCTTCTCGATTTCAGATATCTTTTCACAACAATCTTCTTTTTCCTTTGTTGCATCTGCAATCTTTTGTTCTAATTCTTCAATGATTTGAACCTTTTCGCTATTTGCTTTTTCTAAGGATTGAATGAGTTTTTCTTTTTCTGCAATGTCTCGTTTCAACTCTTCTTGTTTTGCTTTACAAGTTTCAATTTGCGTGGTTAATTGGTTGATCTTATCTTCTAGTTCTTTTGTTTTTCCACGTTCTGCTTCCAATTCCCAAGCAAGGGATTCCACTTCTCCTTGTAATTTTTCTTTTTCCTTTCCAAGAACTTTTACTTTATCACGTAGTTGTTCCAACTCGGCTTGATTTTCAATTGCTTCTGCATCTAGTTGTGCAATCTTTTCTTGCAAAGCTTTCATTTCATCTTCAAGTGTTTTAATTCTCTCATTTTTTTCTTTGACTGTTTGTTCCAACTGTTCGATGATTTTCTTTTGATTGGCTAACTCTTTTTCCAACTCTTGAATCTTTAGATTTTTTTCATTTAATTCCTTTTTAAGCTGTTCTTGCTCTTTTGTTAAACTGTCGATTTTTTCTTGAAGTATTTTGATTTCTTCGGCTTTTTCTTTGTCGGATTTTTGCAAGGCTTCTACTTTTTTCTTTAGCTTTTCAATTGTTTCATCTTTTGTAAGAATTTCCTTTTCTAACGCTTCTTTTTCCGCTTTTAGTTTTGCTCCATTGTCCTTACAATTTTCCAATTGCTCTTCTAATTCAGAAATGGTCTTTTCTTTTTCTTCCTTGTCTTTTTGCAATTCTTCAATCTTTGCTTCTAAGTCCTTAATATCTTGACTTGTCGTGTCTGTCTGCGTACCTTCACTCCATCGATGGGGATTGACAATGGAAATTGTTCCATTGTAGTTAATTTCGGGAACATGAAAGGCAGAAGTTACTTTTTCGATACTGTCGTCTTTAAAGGTATATTCCTCTCCCTTATCCATAAGTCCTTCCGGCATTTTGTCAAATCCGATTTTTCCCTTATATCCAAAATGTTCTTTATAGAAGGGATTCAGCTTTGGTTCATAGACTGCCTTTTGTTTTGCAAAAGCATATTTTTCGACGATGGGTGTTCCTTTAATTACAATTTTATATAGTTCGTTGGAAACAAAAGCGTATTTGTCAATCTTTTGTACAGAACTTGGAATTGTAATTTCTGTCAATTCATTCTTTTCAAAGGCGTTATGTCCTATTGATTCAAGTCCTTCAGGCAGTTTTACCTCTTTTAAGCCACAAGGGAAAAATGCAACGCCTCCAATTCGTTTCAACCCTTTGGGTAAATTCAGTTTTTCAATTTTTGCCATGTAAAATGTCGCATAGCCAATATCGGTAACGCTATCTGGAAAGGTTACCGATTCATAGGTTTTATTGGGTCTTCCAAATTCTCGTTGTTCTGCAATGGGATCGTCTTGATGGGTAAGGGTGTAATTTCCTCTAACACTAATCGTTCCTTCCGGGAATTTTAAATTTTTATTTACTTTTTGTTTTTCAATTCCCTGGTCGCTAAAGGCGATGATATGCCCCGGAGAGCTATAGATGAAGTCACCTTCTGTCCATTCCGTTTCAGGACTTGGAGCTACTGCAAATGCTTTAATTGTTTGAAAACTTACCATTGTACCCATTGTCATGAGTAAGGCTAATAACAAAGCCATTTTTCTCTTTAAATTATTCATTCTTTTCCTCCTTTAATTCTTCGATTCCTTGATATCTTGTAATTTTTTGTTCCATGATTTTCTTATATTCTTCTAAACTGATGTCCATGGATATGAAGTTTTTATATATTTCTGTTTTTTCCAATTCTTCAATCTCTTCGGCCACTTTTTTGAGCTTGGCATCCAGTTTTTCTCTTTGTTCTTCCAGTTTCTTTCGTTCGTTATATTTTCGTACTAGTCTTTTGTTCATCTCATTACATCACCTCAATCTTCCAAATGCATAAAAATGGTTTCGCCAATAATTCGTGTCAATACTTGCATATTGTATCGGGTCTCCCGCATGGAGCATCATCCCCTCTCCTGCATAGAGACCAACATGACTGACCGGTCTCTTTGCATCATACGTTCCTGTAAAAAAGACAAGATCACCGGCTTTTGCTTCTTCTCTAGTGATTGGTGTACACTTATTAAAAATTTCTTGAGCTGTGGTACGATACATATCAGGTCGTACTCCGGATACTCGAAACGACCAACAGACAAAGCTGGAGCAATCAAAGTTGTTCGGTCCAACTGCACCATATACATAAGCCTTCCCAATATGTTTTTCCGCTTCGGCAAAAAGTCTCCTTACTGTTTCATCATCAAAGGCAATGCCGGGATTTCCATATTCTCCTGTGTATCCGTTATAATATGTGGACGCAGATGAAGGAAGCTTGTCTACTTTGCTGTGTAGATAAAAATAAGGATTCAGATGATTTCCATCTTTATCCTTTAGTTCAAAGTGTAGATGACTACCGGTTGACTTTCCGGTACTACCCATTTTTGCAATGACTTGTTCCGTCTTTACTTCTTCTCCAATGGATACATCCACTGAGGAACAATGGGCATATAGAGCTTGTCCTCCATTTTTATCTTCAATTACCACATAATGACCATATCCACTACTATCGAATGCTTTTTCTACAACAACACCATCAAAGACCGCTTTCAATGCCGTCCCTTCGGCTCCACCAATATCAATCCCGGTGTGTAGTTTTACTGTTTTGTCAATGGGATGGACTCGATATCCAAACATACTGGTTATTGCTGTCTTCCATTCTCCCTCAATGGGCGAAGGGAAGGTCATGAAATTTCCTTTTGTCTCCATTAGTACGTCATAAATCTCTTTTTGATCTTCATCCATTCGAGATTTTAAGACGCTATCTAAAGGCTTACTGTTTAATGTAATTTCTAGAATTTTCTTTTCATGTTCTTGCTCAACGGTATAGATTTGACCGGTATGAGGGTCTTTATATCGGTGAGTTGTCGTATAACGCTCGATAATCTCCTGTGTCGTCAAGGTATATTGTGCTTGAAACACCGCTTCGATTTCACTACGAACTTCTTCTAAACGAAAATCTTGAAATAGTGCTGTAAGATAGGCGATGAGTTCATGAGGGTCATGTCCCACAGAAGAAAGGTTATATCGGTATTCATCATATCCCGGATGGTCTTTTTCCATATCTTCTATGGTCTTTAGTAAATTTGCTTCTAGTCTAGTGTATTCCAAATCTGCACCGGTAATTTCTAAATCGTCCGCTTGATAGGAACTTCCGGTGATGGCTCCCAATCCACCTAGCATAATGGCAGAACAAGACTGCATACCCACCATTAAACCTAAGAGTAGAAGTAAAATTATGACGATTGGTGCTATGGAACGCTTGGAGCTATTTCGGATACTGTGCCACAAGGCGCCTATTTTTTCTTTCAGTCCACCAAAGACTTTCTTTTGTTTCTTTCGAATCGTCTTTGCATAGTTTCTTTGTTGCTTTTTCTTCTGAAATTCTTTTTTTGCTTTTTTCCCCATGGTAGCATTCGGCTCTGACATCGAATTTTTACGGAATTTTTCTCGTCGCTTTGAAACTTTTTTTACTCTTCTTCCCTCTCGTTTCATTTGAAGTCGTTTCATTCCCCGACGTGCTTTGATACTTGTCGTTTTCGCTCCTCGTAAAGCTTCCAATCCACTATTGTCATCGTCTTCTGTATGGATACTCTTTTTCGCAAGTGCCGATGCCATAACGGCTCCTGATATGACTGCCTTCTTTAATAAAGCACCTTCTTTTGTGCCATGATATTTACTTTCTTTTTCCTCCTCTTCAAAGAGCAGTTTACTTTGTTTCTTCTGTTTCTTGGATTCGCTTTTCTCTTTTTCCTCTTTCTTATCCGTCTCAGAAGATTGTTGTTTTTCCGTCTCTTTTTGTTTGGCATCTTTTTTTGTTTTTGACCGTTTTTTTACATCAGAACCACTTTCCCCCTCATGAGGTTCTCCTTTTTCTGCTAGAGGATCTTTTTTAAGATTTTTCTTCTCTTTCAAAGTTTGAATGGAATCTTTAAGATTCCCTTTTTTCCCTCGACTCATTTGATTGTCGGTCTTTTTATCTCGACCTTCCAATGAAAAATCTACTTCCGGTTCCTGTCGTTTCTCTTTTAGTTCTTTTAAATCGACATCATTTTTCAAAACCTCTTTTAAGTTTAGTGATTTTTCATCATCTGTGGCTTTCATTTCTTCCATTATAAGGCGATCTTTTTTATCGCCTTTTTGGAATGTTTGAACTTGTTTTCTCTTTTGTTTTTTGAGTCGTTCCGAAGATTTATCTACAATTTCTTTTGGGTCTTTTGTTAGAAAGGAAGCTTTGCTAAGGGTTTCTTTCACATTTACTTTTTGTTCCGATGAAGATTTGAAATTGATAGAATCCTTGGGAATGGGTTTATATTCATGAAATTCAGTCTCGACTCTTTCATCTTCTCGTTCATCTAAATCGCCATAAGTCATTACTTTGGAATCTCGAAAATCAGCGTCATATCGGTCGATGACACCGTCATT